>JBDKHP010000411.1:0-5431 GCA_039797645.1 Bacteroidota bacterium | reverse complement strand
ATACTTAGTCAACCGGCCTGCTTGTCCTGCAGTTTCTGGAAGGTATTTTGCGGCAAATTCCAAATCGCGCATTACAAACTCGTACCCATCTTCCAATGGGCTGGTATTTACAATCGGATTTTCTACCAACAAACCTGGATCTTCAGAGAGAATTACATTACCCCAAAGCGACACCAAATACCAATATGCTGTACCACGCATAAAACGCGCTTCTGCAATGTATTTATTTTTGATTGCGGGATCAACACTACTTCCATTGATACCAATAATCACTTTATTCGATTGCTGCACTACGTTGTACAACGACTGCCATGCCGAAACCAATGGCCCCGTAAGTCCCGATTCATTCAAATCACTAAACGGATACACATAATCCGAATAAGGCGCATAGAGGTTATACGAACGACCATCGCCCAAAGCGAAGTAAAACTTGTCATTAAAATCGAACCACACCTTGTTGTAGAGCGGCGAAGTAGCAGCTTTAAAGTCGCTTTCCGACTTATAAAAGTTGTCTGCCGTAATCAGGTCGTCGGGAGTGATATCAAGGAAATCACTGCAAGCACTTCCGACCACCGAAAATGCCGACACCAGAAAAATATATAAAAATTTTATTGCTTTCATCTGTACATTTTTTTATCAAATTGACGTATTCCGGTTTTCATTCACCAGATACTTTTGAAAATTCTGAGTTTTCCACCCCAATATTCACGAATCTATACATACATTTCACTCCAAAATGGATTAAAACGTAGCATTGATACCAAAAGTGTAAATTCTAGGAGACGGATAACGCGCATTGTCAAAGCCTGTAATCAGCGCATCTTGGTTCAACGATCCAATCTCAGGGTCGTATCCCGAATATTTCGTAAACGTAAATACGTTCTGTAAATTCGAATACACTTTCAAGTTTTTGATTCCCAACTGTTTAGTCCAATTTTCTGGCAAGTTGTAACCCAAAGAAATACTCTGAATACGCAAATACGATCCATCTTCTACAAATTTGTCGCTGAAGCGGAAGTTAGATGCCGAGGCCAAAGACGAACCCGCAATACGAGGCATATACGGATCGCCTGCTACAATTTTCACATTCCTAAAATCATTAGGTTTGTTCGGATCGATTAGCGCAAGTTGGGCGTACCCCATAGCGGTCTGCAACAAATTGGTGTTTTCGCGTGGATTCTCCAACCAACGACGTTGGTAATTAACTACTTGGTTGCCATACGAGCCCGAAAGGAATACGTTGAGTTCTATGCCTTTGTACGAGAACGTGTTGCCAATACCAAAAGTAAATTTGGGCTCTGGATTACCAATTTTAGTACGATCTTGTTCGTCAATTACACCATCTTTGTTTACATCTTCAAAAATATAATCGCCAATCCAAGCACCATTTTCTTCGATTGTCATATTTTTTGGCAATGCGGTGGGAACGACATTACCTTGAGTATCACGATAATAGAAATCAGTAGCTTTTTCAAAACGACCAATCACTTTGTAGCCATACATCTCGCCAACAGGATGTCCTACCGAAGTACGGGTTACAGGAGCTACGTCTGAACCCTGTTGAATGGTTTTGTCAATCACACTTGTTTCAGTGTCTAAGGCCAATACTTTGTTTCGGTTCAAAGAAAACACAAAATTAGAACGCCAAGTAAAATTCGACGCATCAAAATTCACTGTGTTCACCGACAATTCAAACCCTTTATTCTCTAACGAACCAATATTCATCCAAGGAGCAGTGGTAGAACCAACACCCGAAGTACCTACGTAAGAAGGTAAACTCGGTCTTAGTAATAGATTTTTTGTTTTCTTGTAATACACGTCTGCAATAATTTCAATCCGGTTGTCAAATAGATTCAGATCCAAACCAAGGTTGCTGGACGAAGTTGTCTCCCATTGCAATAATTTGTTCGGTGTATTCGAGGCCAACAAACCTGTTCCCCAATTGGTCGCTGAGGCCGCATAAGTTGCTGTATAGGCATAGTTCGCTACGTTTTGATTCCCCACAGCACCCCAACCAGCACGCAGTTTTAAGTTATTTATCACTGGGTTATCTTTCAAGAAACTCTCGCTAGAAACCTTCCATGCCAACGCGGCCGATGGAAACCAACCCCAACGATTATCCTTGTCAAATTTCGACGAACCATCATGACGCAAAGTCGCAGTAAGCAGATACTTATCATCGAATGAGTAAAAAACACGTCCAAACTGCGAGCTTATTGAATTCGCGGAACTTCCATTTGAGTTACGCGCAGTAGTTCCATCACCAGCATTCAAATCAGTAGAACCGTTCGTGAGAAAACCCGTTCGGTAGCCGTACAAATTTTCCCATGCGTTGCGTTGCAACTCTTGTCCCAACATTACATTAATATTGTGCACACCAAATGTTTTGTTGTAATTCAATACATTCTTCCAGTTATAATTGTTGCTATACGATTTTGTACGAGTACCTTCTCTTACATCGTTTACCAATGCGCCGAAAGTATAGGACGGATTGAAAGTATATTGATTTCCAAAACCGTAATCAAGCGAATATTCAGATCTCAAAGTAAGACCATCAATAATTTTCGCTTCCATATACAAGTTCGAACGAATACCTGTGTTTTGATTACGGTTGTCTTTGAGCAATGCCATACCCACCGGGTTACTCTGTACATATTCGCTAGTAGAAGGGCCGTCAAAAGTCCCCTCTGCATTCCGCACAGCCACATCGGGTGTTTGTTTCAGTGCAATAGCAATCAAAGAAGCATCGTTTACAGTTGTCATTTGTTTGGTCGTACTTAAGGCAAAATTTACACCCACCTTTAAGTAGTCTTTCACTTGCGAATCGAAGCTACCACGTAAACTGAAACGCGTAAAACCAGAACCGATAGCAATACCTTTCTGATCTAAATACCCAGCACCCAAAGCATAGCTACTGTTCTTTGCACCACCAGTTATCGACAAGTTGTGGCTTTGCATCATCGCCTTTCCGAACAATTCGTCTTGCCAATCGGTACCTTTACCCAAAAGATCGGTTCTAATAAAGCGTGCGTCGCGATTCACTAGATTCAAACTCGCACGGGTATTGTGCAAAGTCGCATAGTCGTGCAAATCAAGCAAGTCCAATTTCTTGGGCATCTCCTGCCAACCCATGTAGCCATCGTACGAAACATTCGCCTTAGACTCTTCGCCACGTTTTGTGGTAATAATAATAACACCGTTTGCTCCACGCGAACCATAAATCGCTGTAGCCGAAGCATCTTTCAATACATCCATCGTCAAGATATCCGAAGGGTTGATAGACGAAAGCGCATTCGTATTACCCGACCCAGTAGAACCGTCGATAATCATACCATCAATCACAAAAATAGGTTCGTTCGAGCCTGTCAAAGAGTTGATACCCCGAATACGAATAGAAGAACTACCCCCAGGCGTACCGTTGTTTTGCTGAATCTGCACCCCAGCTGCGTGGCCTTGCAGCGCCTGATCTAGCGACGTACTCACCGATTTGGTAATCGCATCGTTCGATACCGACACCATAGAACCCGTAACATCGGTTTTCTTCATTTGGCCGTAACCCACCACAACAACCTCATCGAGGCTATTATAACTAGGCTGAAGCACTACATTAATAACTTTTTGAGAATTTACGTCAACAACCTTATCTTGCTGACCAATAAAAGAAAAACGCAATTTCGCGTTCGCAGGTGCATCAATCGCATAATTGCCATTGAAGTCCGAAATAGTACCAGAGACTGTACCCACAATTGCAATATTTACTCCCGGAAGTAAGTCGCCGTTGAGGTCAGTAACCGACCCCGTAACGTGAATTGTCTGTGCAAATGTCACCAAATGCACTGAGAGTAAAAAAAGAATCGAAAGCATTCCCCTTTTACTCAGAATGTAACTTTTTTTCATAAATAGGGCTTTTTTAATAGTAAATAGTAATTGTAATAATTCAATATTGAGCGAGACCAGCTTTAGGGGCCAAAACCGCACTCCATATTTTCATTCGTAAAGACAACAGTTTAAAACCACTGCAAAAGCAAAATCAATCGAAAATTTCAAACCGATTTCATATAGCAATCACACCCTGAAATGGTGAAAAACTGCATCTAAAAATACAATTTTAAGCCCTTAAATTCACCCAGATCCACTACATGGAAAGTATCAATATTGGCTATGGAATGTTAAGTATTCAGCCACTCAAAACAACTAACGATACAACATATCAACGTGTAAAATTACACAAAGTACTTATATACAATATATTAATATATAACAAATCAGCAAAAATCCAATTGCCCAAGCAAACAGCCCCCCCAGAAGGTATCGGCAAGAAGTCTGAAAAAAAACGAAAAAAAAGGACTTCAGAAACAACCAACAAACACCCAATTTCTCGATCATAACACACCGCAACAAAAAGAAAAAAAAATAAAAAAATAAAAATAAGGAGCTGTAGCCCAACAAAATTTGTAAAGGCTGCTGCCGGCTATCCGCTTGTAGTCCTCGCGTTCGGGTACGGAATCAACTGGAAACCATTGTATTTCAGTCGAAAAGCGTCAGTTTGCTGACGCGGCATCACACCGCTGTGGGCTACCGCTACTATCCGGGCTAGTTCGGTCGGCAGCACCATTTGTAACGCCGTAGGTTCGCAGGGCCGATTCTTTCTTTGGCCTACGGCCATGTGGCGTTATCGCACGCCAAGCCTCTGGCTTGGCTGAATCCGATCCCATTCACACGAAATCTCCATAGACCCAAAGAATAAAAAACCACGGAAATAACCAATCAAAAACCCTCGTAGAAAATCCCCAGACCACAGATTAAAAGCTATATTTGTAACGGAAGCACAAACAAAAAACGCCCAATATAAATAGCATGATGCCACTCACTTCTCATCCGCCAGAATTAACAAATTTCGGCAACTATCATATTAAATTCACTTTATATATATCTGAATGGCATATATAAAAATATTTACGCCACGCTATGGCATAAACATTTACGTTACGGGTAACTTAAAATAACAATATTTACAAATGACAGATAAAGAAAAAGGAATTGAAATTGTAAAAACACTTGTTGAGAGATTTAACGAGCAGATTACTTCATATAAAAAATCTGATTACAACGAAACACAAACAAGACGTGATTTTATCGACCCTTTTTTCAAAGCGTTAGGTTGGGATATTGATAATAACCAAGGATTTGCCGAGAGTTATCGAGAAGTTATCCATGAAGATAAAGTAAAAGTTGGTGGAGCAACAAAAGCACCTGATTATTCTTTTAGATTGGGTGGAGGAAAACGATTATTTTTTGTAGAGGCAAAAAAACCAAGCATTGCAATAAAAGATGACATTCATCCGGCATATCAAGTTCGCAGATACGGTTGGAGTGCTAAACTAAATATTAGCATAATTACAGATTTTGAAGAATTTGCGATTTACGATTG
>JBDKHP010000410.1:0-4616 GCA_039797645.1 Bacteroidota bacterium | reverse complement strand
CAAACTATAATCCGTTTCCTCAATCAGCTTACTTTCCACCTCTTCCATATAATAATCTACCTCATCGCGACTAATATTCATCAGGGTCGTAGCAAAAGGTTTCACCATTTTAAGGTCGGCGTGAATGCTGTCAGCAATGCCTGGGTACTGAATTTTTACGGCAAAAGCATGTCCGTTTTTCCAAGCTCGGTGTACTTGCCCAATCGAAGCCGCATTCGCGGCCTGCGGTTCAAAAACATCGAACAAATCGGAGGGAGCTTTCCCAAGATTTTTACGAAAAATATTCACAATAAGCGGATACGACAAAGGCGGCGCATTGTATTGCGCCATCGCAAATTGCTTGTTGTAGGCATCAGGCAGGGCATCGTTCATACTAAGCATCTGTGCTACTTTAAGGGCACTGCCTTTAAGCTCGCTCAATGCCGTGTAAATATCCTGAGCGTTATCGCGGTGCAAATCTTCAACCGACGACTCATCGAACATTTTCTTGGCATAATGCTTTACGTAATTCCCTCCCACCCTAGCACCAGCAGCCATAAATTTACTCGCCCGCTGAATTTTACCCGTGGGTATTTTATCTATTTCATCCATCTGTGTTTTCTAAAGGTTCTGAAAAAAGAATTTACCAAAATCAAAGCCCGCATCGAGTACATTCCGTCCAAGAAACTCGAACAATAAATTCGTCGATTTTTCAATTGCCGCATCTGTGTTCGACATATTTTCAGATATATCGTCGGCCATAAAATGCAGGAGGTACTGAAACTGTTGCCAAGCTATTCTATCAATATACCGTTGCAACCAAGGCCGAGGCGGAATCTCGTTATTATGGTGTGCCGAAGTAAATACGTGGTTCATAAATACAAGAAAATCACGTTTAATGCACAAGGAACTTTTTACATCAAAAAGCATAATGGCTCTTTGCCGAATTTCGATACTTACGGCGGTTTTATAGTCCTGTGTAATTTGCATAAACGTAAAATAGAAAGACAACATTTTCTCGTAACCCGAATACTGAGGATACTGCGGGTCGGCATCCAGGGCATCTACCGTACGCCGGAAAATTTGTGTCATCATATATTCCTGAATATCTTCTCGGCTGCGAAAATGAGCATACACCAAATCGTAGTATATGCCCATCGAATCGGCCAAATTATACAGCGTTGGCAGCGTCTTCTTTTCGTTTGCATACAAAATGTAGGCTTCAAGTATTTGATTCTTCATGACATTGGTTATTTAGATTTTATTGGGTGCTTGTTTGTTTTATTTCGATACAAAAATACGCCAGTTTCTGCTGATTCACCCGTGCTTGTTGCCTTACCGACCAACAAAATGCAAAAAAATGCCACAGTGGTTTGGAAAGATTGTAAACTTGCGTAGGCATTAGCCGATTCGCTAAATAGTACGCTACGCGAAAACATTTGCCAAATTAACGAAAAGAAAGCTATTTTGGTGGCATATTTGAGTAAGCATAAAACACGGATGTATGCTTTTTATTTTATTTCTTTGTTATTCTAAGAATCTCGCATCGCAATAGCCTAACAAGGAAGCTTGCGCAAAAACTGAAAACTGATGAGTGAAAAGATTTTGGTAATAGACGATGACGAACTGGTACTCATGCGCGCCGACTATTTGTTGAGTGGATTTGGGTATGAGACGTGTACTATTGCCGAATCGACCAGTATAATTGATCAGATTCAGAAATGCAAACCAGATTTGGTACTGCTCGATTTACATATGCCGGGTGCAAATGGTATCGTGGTGCTCGAAGAGCTTCGATCGTCGGCACGTTACAAAGATTTGCCGGTAATTATCATGACAGGAAATGCCGACGAAACGACCCACGACATTTGTTTTGATATGGGTGCGTCTGACATTCTACTCAAACCACTCGAAGCCCATATTTTGAGGCCACGCGTAAAATCGGCACTGGATAGGAAACGCTTTTTGCGGGAGATTCGAAAGAAGAACGAGGAGATTGAACAACAGAACAAAGATATTCTCGAAGGTATTCGCTACGGCCAAACGATTCAGCAAGCCTTGCTGGTAGATCGCGAAAAAGTTCACGAATTGTTGCCACAGTCTTTTATTTTTTTCAAACCGAGGCATCTTGTGAGTGGCGATTTTTATTGGGTTTCTGAGGTGGACGACAAAATTTATGTGGCTGCCATAGATTGCACGGGGCATGGCGTACCTGGGGCGTTTATGTCGATGTTGGGTTATGCACTGATGAATCAGCTTATTCATGTAGAACAGTATACGGATCCTGCCGATATTCTCAATGGCTTGCATTACAATGTGCGCAAGTCGCTCAAGCAAGACGAAAAGCGGAATAACGACGGCATGGATATGGGTATCTGTGTGATTGATAAGACACATGGAACACTCTCGTATGCAGGTGCTTACAATATATTGCTTGTGGTAAGTGCTGAGGGTTCGACGACGATAGATGGGGATAAATTCCCGGTTGGAGGAATGCACCATCGTTTTAAAGGCGAACGGAATTTTGCCAGCACAACGATTCCGATTCATAAAGATAGCCGCTACTATATGTACACCGACGGTTTTCCCGATCAGTTTGGTGGCGAGAATGGTCGGAAATTTATGAAGAAGTACTTACACCAGCTTCTTGAATCGATGTTTGCGCTGCCCCTTGAACAACAACAACAAGAGCTTGCGCGTACCCTCGAAGAGTGGCGTGGCCAGCACCCTCAGATTGACGATGTACTGGTTATGGGCTTTAGTCTCGATGATTTTGCGCTGCAATAAGTTGGTGTAAATTGTTGCGTTTCATGGTGTGGAGCAATGTTGCTTTTTCCGGTTTGTGGTGGTTTGGTTGTTAGATTTTTGTCAGATGGCCGTAGGCCAACTGGTGGGTTTGCCCAGCCTGACTACGGCTTGGGTTTGGAAAGTGCCGCACGGCCTAGCCCGGATAGTAGCGGTAGCCCACAGCAAGGTGATGTAATAGCCTTTTGTACAGTGGTTTGATTGAAATACGAAAGCAGCCAAGTGATTTCGTTCCCGTTTGCGAGGACTACAAGCGGATAGCCGGCAGCCGCCCTATATTTGAAAAGTTTAGCTACCGCTCCTCATCCTTATTTTTTTTTCTTTGAGTTTGTGTCTCTGGCCTTGTGTCTAGGTTTTTGGAGAGCTACTAAAAGAGTATTTTGAGCCTTTGCCGGAAGGACATTTTGCGGATTTCTTTGATCATTGCTTGGCGAGGATCTTCGGGATTGTAGCTTTTACGGTCGCCAATTGCTTCCCAAATTTCACTCCATCCGGGGAATCCGCCGAAGTTTCTGTCGTCGATGAATAGCTCAACGTCGAGTTTACGGCTGGTGTCGGTTGTGAGGACTTCGCCGGGGTAACTGGCATTTATGGCGTAAAATTCGACGCCGCGTTCTTTGCAAAATTCTACGGCTTGGTCGAGTCTCGAACCTGTACGGAATGTCCAAAGTATAAGATTGTGGCCTTTTTTTTGGAGTTGTCGCATGGTTTCGAAGGCAAATAATTGTTCGGGGCCAATTTCGGGGTATTGGTGTTCGACGATGGTTCCGTCGAAATCTACTGCAATCTTCATGAGCGTTGTGTTGGGTTTTGTTTGATGCTGCGAATGTACTTGTTTGTGCCCGATCTGCAAACTCGAATTTGAGTTTTACAGATCGGGGCAGAGATTTGGGTGTTTGCGAGGGTTATAGGTTGCTGTATTGTAGTTTTCCCTCGGCGTTAAGTAGCATATATACCATTTTTTTGTTGGTGCCGGTGTGCCCCAATACACAAATTGTGCTGCTATTGAGTTTTTCTACACGGCTTATTTCAAAGGCTTGTTCTGCGCCAATTGTAACTGGGGCTTGGGTTTCGATGCCGTTGTCGGGAACAAATACAGCGAGCAAATTGGAGCCATTTGCCTTAGTTTGTAGGTCGCCATTAAGGCCTCGGTATTTGGTGAAATTGAAGAAAAAGATGTATTGCTTGTCCATGCGACTAATACCAGCGAGGGTGCCTTGTAGTGGGTATTGCTGTGCCCAGATGGGTGTGCCGTCGGTTTTGTTCATATATACTTGTAGGGTGTCGCTGCTTACGGATTGGGCGTTTTTGCCTTTGTATGCAGAGAGTATGGTTTCGTTTATGTCGTCGTAGTATAGAAAACAGGGTCGTGCGGAGGACTGCATGGGGGTTTGTACTTGTTCGTTTCCGAATTCGTCGAAGCGTACAAAGACATTTGCCTGGATGTCGCTCCCTGTCCATTTTCCTTGTACGAGTATTACGCATCCTTTTCGTAGGGCTTGTATGCTTACTGCGGATACTTCGCGCAGGCCTTTGATGTTGGGTTTGCGCAACCAAGTGAGGTTTAGGCCGTCGGTTGTGAGGCCGATGTACAATTTGCCACCTGTTTCGGATGTTTTCTGGAGGCCAACGATGTAGTTACCTCCTTCGGGGTCGGTGTCGGAAGCTAGGCTTACGTTTGAATTGATGGCGACATCGGCAAAGGCAAGGTTTTGTACTGAGGGTATGGTTTGGGTGTTGTACCTAAGGGTGTAGTCGGGCTTTCCGTGTTGCACGGGGTCTGCCATCCAGAAGTTTTCGACCTTTGTGAGAGTTTGCTGCAAGAGGCTGTC
>JBDKHP010000409.1:0-3319 GCA_039797645.1 Bacteroidota bacterium | reverse complement strand
GCCTAGAATAACCAGGCCGATCAGAAATCTTGTCATTGTGTTAGTCTTCAAAAACGACCAAAATTAACTATTCGCACCATTATGCCATTGTTTTTTTACTAAAAATGAAACAAAATTTGTTAACAATACACACACAATCCATCAGAAACTACCGCCAACGCTTTGTATGGCTTTGTCTTCTATTTTTTTACGGTATCGGTGGTCTCCTTCAACTGAGCGCACAAGTCGATAGTACTCAGTACCTTATGTTTAAAAACTACAGCGATAAAGATTTGGCTATGGCGCTTGCTGTGTACAGAGGTGGTACAAATTCCATCGTTTCCCAGCGTGACATTGTCGAATACGGCGGTGTTTTTTTCGATTGTATTGACACCACACAATTTAAAGGCTGGCAGCAAATCGCACGAAACAGCAACCAACTTTGGTTGCTCGATACCAACCATCCACAATGGCCGCTCCCGAAAACATGGCTCTCCCACGAAGCTCCCATCTGGAAATTCATCGCAGGAAACGAAAGCAAACGCCAACTCTGGTTAGCCTACGAGAACTATTTCCGCAACCAAGGCATCGACATCCTGTTCCAATCCGAAAATGCCAATCGTTATGGTTACGCCCTCACACCCACCAACGCCCACCCTTGTACCATTGGTATCCAAACAACAAAGCTCCCGTCGTCATATACGGCAGGAGTATTATTTATCGCCGATTCCCTCGCTAAAGAACTACCATCAGCAGATTTATTGCTCATAGAGCTACTCCAACCTACAGACAAAGTACTTATCAAAAAAGCCATCAAAACCCAGAAAGCTGCATTCGTACTCAGGAATAACGTATCGCTTTGGATCCGAACGCTCTCCGAAATGCTTACAGACAGCACACTCACACGAAACGATATAATCAAAAACATTCTTAGTATCCGCACAATCAAACAAATCCCCAAGGATCAGACCCAAGCATTCTATAAAGCAAAAGAAGCCCAACTAGCCGTGTTTGAAAAATCGCTAAGTCTCCTTTCTGAGGGTAAAATTTCGCTTCCCCTGCAACTTGCCGATACAGTGTGGGTACTGCAAGATACCCCAAAAACGAATCCTTTTATAGACGGGCTGAAGCATTACCCCTTCGCACTTGGAGCCATTTCCATTTCAGAAATTCACGAACCTCAGAAATTTAGAAAAACTCTAGTCGTACCAATATATACCAATCTTTCAGTAAGTTACATAGATTTTTTGCAAAAACTACCCGCCGATGCACCAGTTGTATTGGTAATATTTGGCGAGCAAAGTAACGCATTCCAATTCAGTCGCAAATTTACGACAGTATATGTTCCCGAAAATTCCGACTTTTTACAAGGCATCGCCGGACAAGCCGTTTTTGGAGGCCGAACAATTTCTGGACAATTTCCCGAAGCACTCAGCAACAAATATAAAATACGTGCCATACATACAGAATTACCCCGTAAAAGCTTGGCCTATGCCCTTCCAGATGAATCACACTACGATTTTTCCTCACTCGATTCGTTCATTGCCTACGCTATTTCAGAAACCGCATTTCCTGGCTGTCAGATTTTTGCTGCATATAAAGGCCTTGTAATACTCAATAAGTCGTACGGATTCCAGACCTATAAAAAAGAAATTCCAGTTACAAACGATCTGATTTACGACATAGCTTCACTCACAAAAATAACCTCGACCACCTTGGCAACGATGAAACTTTATGAGCAAAACAAACTAAGCCTACAAGCAGATTACGGCAAATACTTCCACTTATCTGCAGAGATAACCAACGCATTACCCAAACGTAATATCCTTAGTTCTAAAATAATAGACCTGCTAACACACACTTCGGGCATTCAACCAGGGCCACCAATTGGCGAAATCTATTTTTTTAAACGCACCTTCGACCGTTATGTTTCACCCCATATTACACACAAAACCATACCCGGAATGCAGGCATACAGCGGAAATTTAGCGCATGGGCCAATACCCCCTGACGATTTTTTTGAACCCACAGACGCCTTCCAATTAGCTTGGAATTATTTTTTTCGAACAAGTCCAGACTCTTCAACATACGCCTACCCTACCGGACGAAATATGTATCTTCGAAAAAGATTTCGCGAAAAATTTATAAATAAATGTTTTGGAAAAACAGTCAATAAAAAGAAAGAGTATGTGTACAGCGACATGAATATGGTATTGCTACAAATCCTGAGCGACAGCCTCTGCAAACAAAGCATCGACACATTTATGTACGATAAATTTTACCATCCATTGGGCCTCAGGCATACCCTGTTCAATCCCCTCACTCGATTTACACCAAGTGAAGTTGCTCCAACTGCATATGACACAAAATGGCGAAATGAATTGCTACAAGGTTACGTACACGACCCCACAGCCGCAATTTTAGGAGGAATTTCTGGCAATGCAGGCCTATTTTCCAATGCCCAGGAAATTGGAGTGATCGGGCAAATGCTCCTCCAAAAGGGCGAATATGGAGGCTCCGAACTTATTCAACCCCAAATAATAGAATTGTTTACTCGTAGGCAGAATTCTTCGGGTAGAGGTCTCGGTTTCGATATTGCCCAACGAGGATCCGTTGTCGCACGCAGTGCTGCGCCTCAAAGTTTTGGGCATACTGGCTTTACAGGCACTTGTTTATGGGTAGATCCAGTAAACGAAATCGTCTATGTATTCGTATCCAACAGAATCTGCCCCGATGCCAACAACCGTACCGAAATGCTATTACACGTTCGCAGCAATTCCCAAGAAGCTATTTATAAAGTATTAGGCCTAAAAAAAACACCTTGAAAATCAAGGTGCTTTCTTTAATGGCTACAATAATTCCCAAGACAAAGACTATAATTTATGATCCAACAAAGCTGTTAACTCTAAATAGCCAGATCCACTCGTATTCAAAAGTCGTAACTTATTTGTTTTTAATACAATAAGCTCCCATTTGTACGCACTAAAACAAGCAGGCCCCTGCCATTTCACTTCAATATACTTACCTGCAAAGAACCAACTTCCTAAATTATCATATTCGCGTTGCTCTGGGGTTAAGCTTTCTTTAAGGCCCAAATCTAGCACCATCCCATTTTCAAACAAAGCCCAAGTATCATTCTTTTGTATCTCGGAACTTACCGTTTCTTTTATTTTTGAAACATACCAAGCCTGATTGGTTATAATTCGTCGGAGAATCTCTCCCTTGGTTTGGCTTCTATGTTTATTTTTAATATACGCTTGGTAAGCAACGAAACTGGCCAAACCACCAGCAACACCTGCTACATACCACCATTTGTTAATCTTTTTCATATAAGAAGTTT
>JBDKHP010000408.1:0-3766 GCA_039797645.1 Bacteroidota bacterium | reverse complement strand
AGTTTATTTGCCGTAGGCATCCATTAACTGGAATGCACCATTGGTATATGTGCTGGTGTTTATGGATGCCTACGGCAAATAAACTATGTGTGAAGTGTAAGCGGTTGCGACATAAAAACTCTTGTTTGCGAGCTGCGAGCCGCCTTTTTTATAGAAGCTCAAGGAAGTGATACTTCGTTGGGCTTCTTTTTTTGCCCCGATTTGTGAAAATAAGTTTGTGAAACAGATCTTTAGTTTTCAGATTGTAACTCACAAAAACTGATTTCTTTCAAATTAACAAAGGTTTTGGTAAGCTTAAAATAAGCTTGAGTTGGCTGTTAAAACGAGGCTAATATTGTACCTTTGTACATTAATTCTGTGTTTTTTAATATTCCACTTTAATAAAGTTTAAAACGAAATGGGAAGAGTCCTAATCATTGGCGCAGGTGGCGTTGGGCGCGTAGTTGCTCATAAAATCGCCTCGGTACCCGAAGTATTTACTGACATCATGTTGGCAAGTCGCACTCAATCTAAATGCGATACGATTGCCGCAGAAGTGGGTCAGGGACGTATTAAAACAGCTCAGGTTGACGCCGATAGCGTGCCTGCTCTGGTTGCCTTGTTCAATGAGTTTAAACCGAAACTCGTGGTGAATGTGGCACTACCTTACCAAGACCTTACGATTATGGAGGCTTGTTTGCAGTGTGGCGTAAATTACCTCGACACCGCGAACTACGAACCGAAAGACGAAGCCAAATTCGAATACAGCTGGCAGTGGGCTTTGCAAGATAGGTTCAAGGAAAAAGGCCTTACTGCAATCTTGGGTTGTGGTTTCGATCCCGGTGTGACGAGTATTTTCACGGCTTATGCAGCGAAACATTATTTTGACGAAATTCAGTATCTCGATATTGTAGATTGTAATGCTGGCGACCACGGGCATCCGTTCGCTACGAATTTCAACCCTGAAATTAACATCCGCGAAGTTACCCAAAAAGGTAAGTTCTGGGAAAATGGCCAATGGGTGGAAACCAATCCGCACGAGATTCGCATGGATTTGAATTACCCGGGTATCGGCCCAAAACCTTCGTATGTTATTTTCCACGAAGAGCTTGAGTCGTTGGTGAAAAACTTCCCTAGCCTGAAACGTGCGCGTTTTTGGATGACTTTTGGCGACCAATACCTCACTTACCTCCGTGTAATTCAAGACATTGGTATGGCTGGTATCGTACCCGTAAAGTACAAAGGCATGGACGTAATTCCGTTGGAATTTCTAAAAGAAGTACTTCCGAATCCGGGCGATTTGGGTGTAAACTATACAGGCGAAACTTCTATCGGTTGCCGCATTCGCGGTCTGAAAGATGGCAAAGAGATTAGCTATTACATCTGGAACAACTGCAAACACCAAGATGCTTACCAAGAAACTGGTGCACAAGGCGTATCGTACACCACTGGCGTACCTGCTATGATTGGTGCAAAAATGTTCATGACAGGTGAGTGGACTGGCGCAGGTGTGTTCAACGTAGAGCAATTTAACCCAGATCCGTTCTTGGCCGACCTTAACGTATATGGTTTGCCTTGGCACGAAGAGTTCAACGGCAACTTAGAACTATAATCACAAAAAAAGCGAACTCAATTGGGTTCGCTTTTTTTATGTCTTTTCGCTGGGCGTTTCAGCCTTTGTACTGTTTTCCTTGCCACGAATCGAGTTCTTCCATCCGTTTTTCTACACGATGTACAAGTTCGTAGTTTTTAATTCCCCAGATAGGCGCAATAAGTAAATCGCGGGGCGATTCGCTCGCAAAACGTTCAACAATCATCGTAGGGCGGAGTCGTTCTAAAAACTCAATTACAAGGTCGATATATTCCTGAGGTTCGAACAATTTGATGCTTTCGGGGTCTTGTTTGTACATACGCGCCAGTTTTGTGTGGCGTACAATCTGCAATTGGTGCATTTTCATGCTATGGAGCGGAAGTGCCGAAAGCACGTCGGCGTGGTGGAGCATCATCTCGCGCGATTCGCCGGGCAGGCCCATAATCATGTGCGCACCCGTGGGGATACCGCGTTTGGCCGTTTGTTCTATTGCCCATTCGCTTTCCTTGTGGGTGTGGCAACGGTTTATGAAGTTGAGCGTTTCGTCGAAGGTCGATTCTAAGCCATATTCTACCGCTACGTATGTCTTTTGGTTGAGTTCTGCCAAATAATCGAGCAAAGCTTCGTCCACACAATCGGGGCGAGTACCCAGTACCAAGCCGCTGATGTCGGGGTGTGCCAATGCCTCTTCATAGAGTCTAATGAGGTTTTGCCTTTCGCCATAGGTATTGGAATATGCCTGAAAATAAGCCACATACTTCTGGTCTGAATGCCGTTGTTTGCAAATTGCTACCCCATCGCTAAGTTGCTGTGTTACCGATTTTTGCGGCATACTGTAACTCGGGTTGAAGGAGTTGTTGTTGCAATATATACAACCACCCACGCCCTTTGAACCATCGCGATTGGGGCAAGTAAAACCAGCATCGAGCGAAATTTTCTGCACTCGGTTGCCAAATTCGGCACGGATGTAAGAAGCGTAGTCGTTATAACGTTTTGCATGATTCCATACAAAGTCTGTCTTTTCCATGCGTGGCCTAAGAGTTTAGTGGTTCTAATATTTCGATACACTTCTGCAAACTCGTGCGCCAATGTGGTATTTTTATTCCGTAGGTCGCTTTTATTTTGTCTTTGTTCAACACACTATAAAGTGGGCGTTTGGTCGGTGTTGGGTACATTTTGCTCGGTATCGGATTCACAACACAGGTAATGCCAGCCATTTCCATGATTGTAAAGGCAAAATCGTACCAACTAGCCACACCTTCGTTAGAGAAATGGTACAAGCCCTTTACAAAACGAGAAGCGTCTTCGCTGGTTTGCGCAATAATCAGATATATAGCCTCAGCCAAATCGCCCGCATAAGTAGGCGAACCAATTTGGTCGGCCACTACGTTCAGCGAATCGCGTTCGCCACCCAAACGCAACATCGTTTTCACGAAATTGTTGCCAAACGACGAATACAACCACGAGGTGCGAATCACCATTGAATCGGCACCTACGGCATCCACATAATTTTCACCTCGCAATTTACTTCGGCCATATTCGCCAATCGGCAAGGTGTAGCTGTGTTCCGTGTAAGGTTCGCAGGCATTCCCATCGAACACATAATCCGTAGAAACGTGGATAAATTTAGCACCACTTTTTTTTGCTGCTTCGGCCAAATACCCCGGCGCTTTTGCATTGATAAGATCTGCCAATTCCTGATCAGATTCCGCTTTATCTACCGCTGTGTAGGCGGCACAATTCACAATAAAATCGAAAGCTCCTGCACGTACAAACTCAAGCACATCGGCTTCCTTGGTAATATCCAGTTCGGCAACATCGGTAAACACAAACTCGAAATCCGAATTTTGGCTCAGCGTCCGAAACTCATTGCCAAGCTGACCATTGGCACCGGTAATCAATATTTTTGACATGTTGTGATTTTGTTATTATTCTACAATTTTAAGCTTGGCAAACTTGAGCAAAATAAGTTTTTTGCCCACTGCCTCGAAAACGATAATCGCCCGGCTATTGGGCCAAACGCCTTCAATTTCTTGAATGATACCACGCCCAAAACTGGCGTGCAATACTCTAATTCCCACCTTCAGATCCTTCACCGGCGAAGGCGAAAATTCTTCCGTGGGTTGTTTATTTAGGTTCGCCATAAAGCCAGCCTTTGGCTGTGGGCTAGGAGCACTCTTTTTAAAACCAACGCTG
>JBDKHP010000407.1:0-6253 GCA_039797645.1 Bacteroidota bacterium | reverse complement strand
TAGCAATTACGGCACTCACAAACTTTATGTTACTATCTGAACTTAAATAGGACTCCGCTAAGACCCAATCGTTTGGTGGCTTGTTGAAGCTTAGGATTACTAATCTATCTGATGAAATGTACACATCAGTAAGTAACAGGGGGGTGTAGTTACAACTACAGTTTTGGCCTAAAGATATGTTGTTTTCTGTGTCGGAAATTGACACTGTTTCGATTGTAATTGTATTATCCGATAGGGTATTAGATAGTTCTACTAGAAGTGAATTGTGTTCGGTGTTTGCAAATGTAAGTTGTTTGCATCGGTTTCTGTTTATTGTGATGTTTTCAGTGTGATTTACAGTAACCTCATTAAGTCGCTCGTTAAAATAAAGCAACACTTGCGATTTGTTTAATACCCTACAAGTTGTTAGTATCGGAGGTGTAGTATCTGGTATTTCATGAACATCTAACGTGAGGGAAATATCGTCGATTTTTAAACTTCCGCCACCTGAGGTTTCACGTGTTCCTTTAAGACCGTAAATCTTTATCTCGATTTCAGCATATTCATTCGGTAGTGAGTTGGTTGCGACATTTATAAGTTTTGAAGATGTGAGTTCCAGATTTTTAATAATTTGGTTGTTTGCTGCAACTATTATTTTTGATGGACCACTACTTGTTGCGTAAGCATCAAAATTTATTTTTTGTAACTGAATAACATAGTTTGGATTCGCTTTCAGTTTAAAAGACAAGTGTTTTGCGGTTGCTGTATCAAGTTGATTCCAACCTGTTGCGATTTCGATATAAGGTTCGCTCGAAAAATATGTTCCAGTTACGACATTCGTTTTAATAACGCCAGTAGAAATTTTGAGTTCGGATATGTTGAGATTTACAATGGACGAAGAAGCTATAGTATAGGGAGCATTCGTGAAATTGAAAACAACTTGTTGGGCAAACATTAGGTTTGCTTGTAAAAGAAGAACGGCTATGAAGCTTGCATTTTTCATCATTGTAGCTCTAGTAAGTTTGTAAGTATTATTCTAGCCAGAATCTAATTTCTTCTATCTTTTCGTTTGCTAACATATCAATTGCTCTAGCAATTACAGTATTCACTGAATTTGCTCGAAAACTACCTATTGCAGTAGTGTAAGGGACAAATGAACTTCCGTTTACTGAATAACTAATTTCTTTTGTTCCTACTTTCTCGTCTGTTGCTGCCAAATACAGTTTGGTGTGTTTGGATAATATGGGTAATTCTTCTTTGATTCCAAGTGCCTCAATGCTAAAAATAAAGAAAATCTCAGGTGCTTGATTATCTATAATTACCGTAAAATCGTCGCGGTTTCGGTTGTTTACATTATCGTAACCAAAAATTTCAATATAGTTGACGCCATCTTTAGAGAGACTGAAAGGGACTGTATAAGTTTCTTCTGCTTGAGTTTGGTTTATACTATAAGAAAGGTAATTCATTCCAGATTCGCCATCGGTTCCGCCTAATTTTATCCGGCTATTCTTGCTTAAAAAAGTAGTATCGCCAACCTGAATTTTTGGGCCTAATATCTCATAAGAGAGGGTTGGTCCAGTTAAATCGACATAAATCTTGTTTACATTATGTCGGTATTCTTCAAAACGATCATGGGAGTGCCGGTCGCCAGTACTCATGTTGTCCATTTTATCAATTGCAAAAAATCTTACTATATGTATCCCTGGTTTACTGGGTAAGTAGAATGGTTGGGTGTATGATCCAAATTGATCTGAGTCGATCGAAAATAGAATATCCTTTATGCCAGATTTGTTGTCAACCGAGGTGAGTTTAAGTTTGGTTCTTCCAGAAAAGTAGATCTGATCGTTTACAATGAACCGATCCCCTAAGACGTCTGAAGTAATAATTGGAGGTAGTTTGTCTAAGTAGAACCTCAGTGTTTTTACCTTTTCTATGTTCAATACATTATCCGTTGCAAAAAACTCAACGGTGTGCTGACCATCTTCTAGGTTGGCAGTGGGTAGTCCGCCGCCTTTGTAAATTTGTCGTGGAAGCTCGTCTATTTTATATTCTAGGTTTTTAATACCTGAAATAGTGTCGGTGGTAAACAATTCTATTTTAGTATCTATATTGATAATTTCGTTGAGTTGCGGGCCATGTATTTCGTACTTACTTTCAGGTGCTGTTCGATCTACGGTGAAAATTTTAGTAATTGGTTTTTCTGCATTTCCTACCCGATCCACTGCATAAGCAGTGAGTTTGAATTCGCCTTCTGTGTCGAAGTATAATTGGCCTTTGTAAGGTTCAAAGTTTCCATTTGAATTTTGGATGAATATATTTTCAACACCGCTATGCTTATCTTGACTCGTGACCTGCACGTTGAGGCTTGGGCCGAAATAAACTTTTTTTTGGGAACTATATTCAACTGCCCCGCCAAAACTAATTTGAGTTTTTGGACTCGTGCCATCTGCTATAATATTCCACTGGATTTCAATTGCCGGGTTGACTCTTTTCTTGCTTACCGGATCTACAGCAAATTTAGTGCTAATGATATTCATTCCCTCCTCGTCAAAGTACCCAGGATTTGTGAATTGAGTTTGTTTGTTGCTTTTAAGCACTACCCCTGTATCTCGCTCACTCGTGCCAATTCTTAAAAAAAAAGCTTGGTGTTGATTCCAATATAGAACACCAGTTGATTCTGTATATGGTTTTGCTTGGTGTGAATCTGGATTCTGTGCGAATGTAGATAACTGAAGCCCTAAAATTACTAGCCCTAACAGGATGCGGTTCATAATGATTTTATTTAGCAATGATGGATGTCTGTAATTTGCATTAAAATTTGAGCCCTATGATTAGAATGTCGTCTATTTGTACTTTGTTGGCTTTCCAATTATTTAGTTCCTCTAGCAACTCTTCATGCTGTTTATTGAAACTATTTTCGCGAATAGAGTATATGAAATTACGAAATCGAGTATTCGAGTATTTTCGATCTTTGGGTCCACCGAATTGATCTTGAAACCCATCCGAATACAGATAAATAAGGTTTTCGGAGCCAAAATCGAAAACGTGTTCATCAAAAATTTTCGATTCACCACGATAGTATCCACCAATTGGTACCCTGCTTGCTTTTTGGTAGATCATTTCACCATCACGGAAATATAAGAGTGGGTTTTTCGCACCAGAATAATATATTTTTTTTTCTTTGAAGTCAATCGTACACAGTGCCAAATCCATCCCATCTTTATTCCGGTTGTCTCGTTGGTTCAGTGCCGATTGCATACCCAAATCAAGTTGCATAAGAATCTTCGATGGCGAAGTTATCTGCTTGTCTCGTACTATACTGTTCATCAGATTATTTGCAACCATCGACACAAACCCTCCTGGCACACCATGGCCAGTACAATCTACTGCGGCAACAATAAGGAGGTCGCCTATTTTTTCGTACCAATAAAAATCCCCACTCACGATGTCTTTAGGGAGGAAAAAAATGAATGAATCGTCCGTATAGTTACTAAGCTTTTCTCGTTGGAAGATGGAAGCTGTTTGTATGAGCGACGCGTAGTTGATACTACTCGCAACCTCTGTATTTTTAATACTTAATTGAGCATTAAGTTTCCCTAAATTTTCATTGGTTTGTACGATCTCGAACTGTTGTTCTTGTATGAGCGAATTCTGTACAACCAGTTGGTTGTTTACTTTCCGTTTGTTACGGTAGGCTCTCACCATTAGTAGTAGTAAAAATAAAATAACAGCCGATACAGCCAAGATTCCAATTCGCAGGTTTCGTTCCTCTTCTATTTTGCGTTGTTTTCGCTGGTTCTCTAAAACAACAATTTTGCGTTCCTGCTTCATCAGTCGAAGCGACATTTCTCTTTGAGTAAGGCTGCGTGTTAGGCGTCTTTCTGTTGAGTCTGCCTCGATTATTTCACCTTCTTGACGTTCTATTTGCCTATTAGCGCGAGACAATTCCAGTATTTTGTTTTTTGTAGAGAGATCGCTTATTTCCTTTTGGAGACGAGCAAATTTTAATTCTGAATTAATTTTGCTTAGATTCTCTTTTTGTACAAGTTCGTTAAAGCTGCGATACAGCTCAAAATACTGCATTACTTTTTTTTGATCTCCTATTTTTTCGTACGTTTCGGCCAACATTCCGTAGCAACTCCGCATTTGCGACACATCTTTTCGTTGAAGCGAAAGCGTAAGTGCCTCTTCTAAATTCTTTATTGACTGTGCGTACTTGCCAATTTTATTCAATACAACGGATATATTGATTAACGAGGATGTCATCCCTACTGGCTCTTTATTTGCTTTTCGCGCGGCTAAGGTCTCCTCAAAATATTGCAAAGACTTATCATACTCTTCGTTGTCGAAATAGATGAGACCCAGGTTACTATTAATCATAGCAACACCATTTTCGTTCCCTAACTTTTTGTTTATTTCAAGTGATTTTTCGAAATATTTCGCTGCCGTAACAAAATGATTATGTTCCCAATAAACAGTAGCAATTTTGTTGTAATTATCGCTAACTGATTTTAAATCTTTTCGGACAACAAATTCACTAGCCTTTGCTTCGAAAGCATTAATATCAGCAGAGTCATTCCTCGACAATGCAAAAGCCTGTATCTGCCCCATAGTTATTTGAGGAGATAACATGATTCCAATAAAACTCACAAGAAGAACAAGGGTAATACCGGGCAATTGGGTCTGCATTTTCATTTAGCTAAAGTTATTGGCAACACGCTCAAGTCCTTTAATATCAATAAGCTTGATTTTGCGTCCCCTTATTTCAATCAGTTTGTCCTGTTTAAATTCTGAAAGAAGTCTAATGACTGATTCTGTCGCTGTACCTACAATGTTGGCAATTTCTTCGCGGGTTAATGCAATTTGCAGAACCCCATCCTCATCCACCTCAAAAGAATCCATCAATATCAGCAAAACCTCTGCCAAGCGTTCGCGCACAGTTTTCTGAGCAATATCTAAGATATAATTATTTGCCTCGCCAAGTTCTTTACAAGTTCGTTGCATCAACGACATCGCGAAATCACTATTCTGACGAACCATCTCGATTAATATATGCGCTGGAATGTAGCAAAGTGTGGTATCTTGAATCGCTTTTGCCGACAGGCAGACTGGCTCTTCACTCAGAATCGACCTGAATCCAAATATATCGCCCTTCTTTGAGAATCGGATAATCTGCTCTTTTCCGTCGATACCAGTTTTGTACAATTTTACGACACCCGCAGTAACACAATAAAAACCACTGGCGCGGTTTCCTTCGTTAATTATTACACTGCCTCTTTTGTAATGACTACAAGTTTTCTCATAATCAACCATATCAAGTTCCTCATCCTTCAGACTCGAAAAAACCGTTCGGTGATGAAGGATACAATCTTTACAAGTTGGTATATCTTTCAAACTCATGAATAAATTGCTTAAATTGGTAACGAAGGGTACTGGTCTTTTAAAATTTTTTGCAAGATACTAAGTATTCTTGATAGTTGAAAAAAACGCAATCCTCGGATACAGACTATAAATCGGTATCATTCAGAATGTTTGCATAAAGCAGCATTTGATATTTGCAAACAGACAATAAGGGTGTTATTAAAATGCACGATAATACAATATCTAATCGGTAGGTATGCATACCCATAGTAACAATCGTTCCCAAGGAATTTATTTAGAGTCTGTTTTTAGGTGGTTTCGCGGTTGAGGTGTTTTTTCATTAAGCTCACTTACCGGTAGAAAACACCGTTTAAAATAATCCAATCCGCATAGACCTTTACAAAAAAACAGACTCCTTACAACCAGATTAGTCGTAGGGTTCAACTTCAAGCAGAAAAGAATTAAAAATAAAGATAAGGAGCTGTAGCCCAACAATATTTGTAATGGCGGCTACCGGCTCTTGGCTGTAGTCCTCGCAACGGGTACGACACCACTTGGCCGCCCTTGCATTTCAATCAGATTACAACACCAAAGGCTACTCCGCGCGTGCTGTGGGCTACTTGCCGCGATCCGGGCTAGTTGTAGCGGCAGCTCCGTCTGTAACGCCGCTGCAAGGCTGGGCAAAACTAACAGTTAGCCTTTGGCTATGGCGCATTATAGTCCTGTGCACGCCCCGTCCGTTTCTAACAGAAAGGCTTTTTGCGTTTGTGCGAAGTTTGGGTGAGAATATTATTTCGCGTTGCCATGTATCATGGTTTGTAAATAGAGTCTGTTTTTTTAGTCGATCTCTGCGTTGGATCGAATTTTTTAAATGCTCATTTACAAGTAGTAAACTCCGCTTTAAAAAATCCAA
>JBDKHP010000406.1:0-7486 GCA_039797645.1 Bacteroidota bacterium | reverse complement strand
TCCAACTGGTTGCAATACAACCAACCATTAGCCCATCCACTGGGAGCTGCTTTTACAGAATTTGTATTTATCGCCCAAGCGCACGTAGGCGATATCTGGTTAGACACCAAATATATAACCGCCACATTTCTAGGCGATCAGCAGGGTGAGAATTTCGGACAAAACATCTACTTATCGCAATCTACGGCAACAACCGACACCAATCTCGCCCCAACAAATGGCACATTCACCTACCTCGAAATCAATCTAGCATTCATGCTCAACCCACGTACCAATCTTCAGATATTTGCGACATTAGCCAGACGAGAAAAAAACGATGGCATCATACTTGAAAAATCAGACTATTTTGGATTTGGCCTACGTTCCCAAATATTCAATTACTACTTCGACTTTTAGGCCAGAAGCCGCAACAGCCAAACGCTTCCACCAATAAATTTGTATTGACAAAACACAAAATCACAAACCTTGGAATAATATGAAACGAAAAATTATACAAATCATACTCATACTCACAATCGGCATAGCTTGCGAGAAAGAAGTTAAAACACTCGAAATGAGTACCGAAGAACAAGACGTATTCGATTATGTAAATGTGTACCGAAAATCCAAAGGATTGACCCTCCTCACCTACGACCCAACCATACAACAAGAAGCCCTAAACCACTCCAAGAAAATGGCAGATGGAACAATTGCATTTTCCCACGATGGTTTTAGCGATCGAATCGCGCGGATAAAATCAGCAATTGGCGGCAGTAACGCAGCCGAAAACATAGCCTATGGCGTAGATAATTCATTTGATCTAATGACAATGTGGAGAAACAGCACAGAACACAACGCCAATTTATTGGGCGGATTCACACACGCCGGAATCGGCATACACACCTCACCAACTGGAGTTCGGTATTACACCCTCATTTTACTCAAATTGTAACTCCCCGTAATATTTCGCGCCATACAAACCATTTGAGCACAATCGCCAACAAAGCAAGCACATAACAACCCGAAAGAAAAAAAACAAAAAAATAAGGATAAGGAGCTGTAGCCCAACAAAATTTGTAAAGGCGGCTACCGGCTCTTAGCAGTAGTCCTCGCAACGGGTACGACACCACTTGGCCACCATCGTTTTTCAATCGAACCACTGTACAAAAGGCCACTCCGCGCGTGCTGTGGGCTACTTGCCGCGATCCGGGCTAGTTCGGTCGGCAGCTCCATCTGTAATGCCGTAGGTTCGTAGGGCAAACCCTTTACATTGGCCTATGGCCATGGTGCATTGCGCTTTACTCAATAAGCCAAACACCACAACCTCGCTGAAGCCCAATATTCCGAACAGACTCCCTAATGGGCCAACAGCTTACATTCCAGCTTCTGGAATATGCAAAAAAAAAGGACTGCCTAAGCAGTCCCATCAGTATATAACTAATTGTTTGGGGTCTTATTAAAATGCTTTCTCGTTGATACTTGCGCCTTCGTAGATTTTCCAAGAACCAATTTTACGGCCTAACTCGTACTGCATGTCGCAGATTAGTTTACCGTTTTCGTCCCACACTTTCCAATTTCCGTCTTTTTGTCCGTTTATGAAATGTGCAACCGAAAGGAGTTGTCCCGCCTCATTCCAGATTTTCCAATCGCCATTCTTTACACTCGCTGAATAAGCGCGTAATTCGTTCATCTGCCCGTTTTCGAAATAAATTTCCGAAACACCTTCCTTCACGCCATCTTTAAGGGCCATCTTCAATTTTACATTTCCGTTTGCAAAATACTCAACATAAGTGCCGTTGTACAAGCTGTTGTTTGTGTCGTAGTATTTGCCGTCTGTTCCTTGAGCTATTTGAGCTTGAGTTCCAGTTGATACAAAGAATAGTATCGCTAATGTGAAGATTAAATTTTTCATTGCTCCTCCTACTTAATAATGTTGTTTTTTATTGATTCTTTGTATCTGATTGATGATGTAAAGATAAATAAAAAAATAACATTATGGTAACATTGAATGTTAAATTATTTAACATTATAATTGATATGCCCTATATGAAACCAAAATTACCATGCTAACTAATTGTAAATAAGTAGGTTGCGATTTTGAAATATGTCTAAAATTTAACATTGAAGCAAAAAAATGACGTCCGATAACCGAGCCTCGGGGATTTGTTGGGCTAGAAATAGCAGTTTGATACGAGATATGAGGTGATTGTATGCAAAAAAAGACAAGATTTGTCCGCTCCCTTAGTCCTCTTCTTGTAGTTTGAGTACGAGCATACTTGTATTGAGGCTTGCTTGCACAGATTGTGTTTTGTAACTGATTGATTTTACAACAATGTGGGTATTCTCACTCATTTGCGCAGCGATCTCGAAACGACCGTTGGTATCTGCATACACAGCTGTTTGTTGGTCATCGAGTTGAATCATCGCTCCTTCGAGTGGCTCATTCGTTTGGGAATCGAATACATAGCCTATTACTTTGCGAAAACTCGTTTTGCCAGGGCCATCTGCAATGGCTAAGTTGGAGAGCAGTATTGAAATGAAAAGTATAATAGCGGTCTTTGTGTACATCGTTGTATGATTTGTACGCAAAGTTCCTGCATTATTGTTAATAGAACGTTTCCTAAATGTGTATATATTGCCAAATTTTATTCGATAAACCCTTGTAGAACTTGGATAAGTTTTACCGCGTCGATTGGTTTTGTGAGAAAAGCATCTGCACCTGCCTGAATGCTTTTGGCTCTTTCATTATTAAAGGTGAATGCCGTTTGGGTAATTACAGGAAGCGACGGCCTGATACTTTTAATCTGAGTGGTGGCTTCGTATCCGTCGAGTACGGGAAGTTGTAGATCCATCAAGACGGCATCTATATCTTCATTTTCACGGCAAATATCTACTGCCTCTTGGCCGTTTTTGGCCCAAAGTAATTTGGCTTTCGTGCGTCGTAATATAATCTCGATGAGTTTATAGTTCATCGGAGTGTCCTCTGTGATAAGGATTGTTTTGTTTTCCCAGTTTTGCATAATAACTTTTGATAGTATGTAAAGTTAAGCCGCTGTTTTATCTGCTAAAGATCTATGAAAATACGAAAAAAAGATAATTTAGTACTATATTATCTTAAAAAGATTTCATGCGCGAAACTATTTCTCCGTTAATCAGCATCGTAACTGTATGTTACAATAGCGAAAAGTATCTCGAATGGGTGTTTGAATCGCTTGCGGCTCAGACCTTCCGCGATTTTGAACATATTGTAATAGACGGCGGTTCGTCTGACAATACGCTCGGGATAATAAGGCGTAACAAAAATACGATTTCGTATTGGATTAGCGAAACGGACAACGGGCTTTATGATGCATTAAATAAAGGTTTCTACGTAGCAAAAGGCAAATGGATTGGGATATTGCATTCTGATGATTTTTTTTCATCCGAACGGGCCCTGGAACAAGTGGCGAATTTATTAATCGAGACGAATCCGGGTTTGTTATATTCGGATCTGGTGTATGTGAAGGAATCTGATACTGAAGCGGTGTTGCGATATTGGAAAGCAGGCTTGTATCGAAGGGCGTTGCTCAGGAGGGGCTGGATGCCGCCACACCCTACCGTGTTTATTTCCCGGGGGCTGTTTGGGCAAGTGGGTGGTTTTGATTTGCGGTACGAAATTGCTGCTGATTATGATTTTCTGCTTCGGTGTTTCTTGCATAATCCGGTGGTTTATTATTTGCCCGAGGTGGTGGTTCGGATGCGTGTGGGGGGAAAGAGTAATGGTGGCTTGGTAAATATTGTTCGAAAGAGTAGGGAAGATTTGCGAATCATAAGCAACCATGGTATTGGTGGTATTTGTACCCTCTTGCTGAAGAATCTGCGCAAGTTGAAACAGTTTTTTGTAAGGTAACGTGCTTCAATTGAATCTATGAAAGGCCAAGCTGCTGCATGGCCACAGGCCAACTGGTATTTTTGCCCCGCGTATTTACGGCGTTACCGAGGGTGCTGTGGTTACAACTAGCCCGGATCGCGGCAAGTAGCCCACAGCACGAGTGAAGTGGCCGTTCGTACTGACACTCAATTGGAAAGCTTCTGCAGCCAAGTGTTGCCGTACCCGTTGCGAGGACTACAGCCAAGAGCCGGCAGCCGCCCTTACAAATATTGTTGGGCTACAGCTCCTTATCTTTATTTTTTATTTTTGAATATCGTTGCTGACGAATTGGCGCAGGTAGCTTAGTCCGTCGCAGAGTTGTTGCATATCTGTGGTGGTGATTTCTGGATTTTTCATGATTTCGAGGGAACAGAGGTTTTGGAAGGAATTGAGGAAACGAATGTGTTTAAGTAGCACGAGGTCTTTGCGCTCGGTGACGCTTACTACTTCTTTAATGAGGCCTAGGAGTGTGTGGTGCTGGGGCATTATGTTGTGGTGGAGTACGAGGGCTACCATGTACTTTTCGGCACTCATGCAGATAATATTGTAGATGGTTTCGTAGTTGAATTTTTTTTTTGCGAAGGCGTTGAGCGAGTGTTGGCAGTAGGCCTCGGCTTCGGCAAATACTTCCTGACGGAATGTTTGTTGGCTTGTTTGTATGGCTTCCATAGTTTTGTATTTTGTTGTTATGGTTGTAGCCAAGTTTGTGCCGTTGTAGCTATGTATCAATTAATGAGCGGTTTGTATATACTTCTAATTGTAAAAATGCTACATTTAGGTAAGTCTATTGGGTGTTTCTTACTTAAATGTAGCATTTGTGTGTTTGGGCTTGCTTATTTTAGCTGAAAACTGCTGCGTCCGGCAAGTTTGCGTCCGACATAAATCTCTACGGTGTATGTATCTTTGGCGGGTTCGGCAGGAAAGTCGAAATAAATGGTGCTGGGTGTTTTGTTGCCGTCGTAGCTTATGGTGTTGGTTGCTGTGTATCCGGCATTTTGTAGGCTGTTTTTTGAATCGAAAAAATCGAAAAGTCCAGATTGGTAGTTGTTTGAAAGTACCTCGTCGAGGCCTAGGTCAACGGTGTGGAAGATGCGAATGTAGATCATTTTGTTGCCCCGCGTTGCTACGGCATTGTCGCGAAGGTTGAAATCTATTTGAATCTTTTTTGCTTTGCTGGCTCTTGTGGTGGAATTGTTTCGGCTGTTTAGTGGGGTAATGACGATGCCCTCTGCAACCATGGCTTCGGCTGCGCTTACTTGCTTACTTAAGCTGTCGGTTTTAGAACTAAGTTGGTTTTTTTGGGTGAGCGTTTGTTGGTATTTTTCGTTTGTTTGGTTCACCTGTTGTTTGAGTTCTTGGTTTTGGGTGTTGAGAGAGTCGATTTGACGCACAAAGCTCTTCATGACTTCGCGGAGGGTTTTGATCTCGCGTTTGTAGCGTGCTATTGCGAGTGAGTTTCCGGATTTTACTTTCTGTATTTCTTCGAGGAGTTGTTCAATTTTCTCGCGTTCTTTTTTAAGATCTTCGTTAATTTGTGCATTATTGGTTTTCAGGCTTTCGTATTCTACGAGCATGTCGGCGAGTTCGGTTTTTACTTTTTCTTTGTCGGACTGTATGGTTTGAAGTTCGGTGCGGAATTCATCGTTTTCGCTACTCAGGCGTACGCGCTCGAATACCAACCAAAGGAGTACGAGTGTCATTATAGCTACAACGATCCAAGGGATACTTTTACTGCTGTTTTCGTTTTTCATAGGATTGAGAAATGTTTAACCGGGTTTACTTTAATTTCAACTCGAATGAATCTAAAAATTTGCCCACTGCGGGGTTGGTAATTCTGTCGCGCTGGGTTATGACTTGTAGTATGTACAATCTGTTTTCAACGAGGAAGGAACGGTATTTTGTGCCTTTTTCACCGTCTTCAAATTCGCCTACGGTTTCGCGACCAGGGTAGTTATTGAGGCTTACGCTGGATTCTTCTACTAGGGTGGCTCCTAGTGCTTCTAGTATGGCATCGCCGGAATTATTGAAGATGTCGTCCCACATATCCGTATAGTCGGAATGGATTACATGTGCCGGATAGTCTGTGTAAGTAATTGTGTATGAGATATTAGGGTCGCCGTCTGTGGCTTCGCAACGGAGGGTAGTGGTGCTGAGTGGGCCGAGTTCGCTTTGTATTTCTTGGGTTTCGAGGCTGTATTTGCTAGGGAAGGATATAAAGAATTGTGTTTGGTCTAATACTCGTGTCCAGTTTTGGGATTCTATGAATTTTGCCTTTGTTATTTTGCTTGGTAATATGGGGGTTGTTTTGTAACCAGCATTACGGAGTAGTTGTAAAACCCCACCGACACCCCAAAAATGTTCGGCTTGTATGAGGGAGAAAACAGTTCCAGATTGCATTACGTTTTTGAGCCTTTCGCTGAGTATCCTATTTTGTTCTGCAAGAATTGCGGTTCGGTGAGTAGCCCATTTGTCTGAACCAATAAATGAAATCGTATATTGATTTAGATCTGCTTTTTTGTAGGCTTCTAGCATTAGGTTGTGAAGTGAATCGTGCTGGTCTATATTCTCGAAATAATCGAGGTATGCGTCCATAGGGAGCATCTCGAGGTATCTTTTTTGTTCTTTAACCGTTTCGAGTCCCACCACAATTTTGGCGTTTTTTGAAGCTATATCCTGAAAATGATCTGCTAACGACACTTTACTGTCTGCATTAGAATGTACAAATTGTATCGACTTTGTGAGGGTAAAAGGTTCGTAACGTTCGTACTGGGCAAAATCGCCTTTAAGGTTGCGTTCGGTTTTTTCTTTTACCAACAAGTACTTGTCGGCAGTAAGCGTATCGCGCAGGTTCCGGTTATTGGGCAGGTATAGTGCGTTGGAAATAGCCTGAAGGTTGTCTGTATTGAGTTCCATTTGTGGTACGAAGATGTCAGCAGCCTTTAGGCTTATCATTACTGAGTCGTCAAATGCAAACAGGTCTTTTCGCATCCAATCCGTTGACGCATACAAATAGTGCGTGTGGACGTTGTCTGATACTTTCCACAATAACGAATTCTGGCATAAACCAGCAAGTGATACGCAAAGCGCACCAAATAATAACACCAGATGTCTCATTTTCTCAAGAATATTTTTGTTTGGATAAACTTCACCCTTTTTCTGCCGTGGCAAAAGTATATATCTATTGCGATTTTTAAGTGCCAAAATTGACTATTTTGCATTATTTAATGCAATTTGGTGTACTTGAACTATGGTTTTTTGCGCAGTAAAACCCAATTCTGCACCTCTGTCTGGTTGGGACATTTAGAAAGGGTAGTTGCGTATTGAATTGTTTTTTAATACTTTCGGCAACCCTCTTCAGTACGCGAAATTAACCCAACTAAAAACATCCCCATGGAACTAAACAGCTCCAGACTCGAACGCTTGTCGAAGTCTATACATTATGGCATTGCTCTAATACTTTGCGGCTTTCTCATTGCCTTGTCGAGTCGAATTATTGACGATATAGACCGATGGGAAGTAGCTCCAACTGCCAGTGATTATACCAACCAAGCTCTTATTGATTCACTACAACTATATGTAACGACCTACGACGAATCC
>JBDKHP010000405.1:0-3959 GCA_039797645.1 Bacteroidota bacterium | reverse complement strand
GACTACAAGCGGATAGCCGGTAGCCGCCGTTTATAAGTATTGTTGGGCTCCCGCTCCAAATTATTTTTTTCGATTTCGGTTTCTTTTTGTTTTTAGGATCTATAGCCTGTTTTTTTAGAATTTCAGAAGAAAAAAGAAACCCCAAGCTTGCATTTGGCAAACTTGGGGTTTCTTTTTTTTAGTATTTAGGCTTATTTGGTGTCGTGTGCGAGTTCGTTGGCGGCGTTGGCGAGGAATATGTACCACGCGCCGCCGTCGATGATGCATTCGTTTTCGCCCCATAAGAATGGCCAGTCGTCTTTGTTTTCGAGGAAGTCGGGTTTTAGGAGGATGAGTCCGGGTACGACGCCTCCGGCGATGGTGGTGAAGTCAGCGCGGTTGTTGCCGTAGGCTACTTTTTTGGAGCGAGTGCCTACTGCATTTACAAAGGACAAGTTGGAATAAGGGTGACAACCAAAGATAAAGTTGAGACCTCGGTACACATAGTCTTTGTCGAGAATGTCGGGGAAGATTTTATATACGTAGTAATTGGTAGTAGCCCAATTGATTACGTTGGACGAACCGCCCCAACCCCATGTGGAAATGGGTACTCCGTAGGGATTGTCTTTTTGGCTTGCATCGATGGCCGCCTTGTATTTCAGGATGTAGGGGCGTAGTTTGGCCTTGTAGGCTTCGTCCATATAGGGCACAGCCATAAGGGCTGGGTTGATTGCACCACGACCGCCGAAACCTGCAAATAATGCCGCATTAGGGCCTTGCTGATTGGTGAGCTTGTCTAAAAGATCCCAGATTTTTGAAAGGAAACGGTCGGCGTATTTTTTGTCTTTTGTGGTGATGTACAATTGGAGCACGGGGTTGATGTCCATTCCGGGACCCATCATTTTCATCCAAGGTTCTTCGTTTGGGTTTGGCTTTTTGGAAGCTTCGTCGGCTTCTTCTACGAGTCTGATGGCTTGCGCCAAACTCTTGTCGGCCAGTTCGTTGTTGTAGCCTCTGAGCACACGGCTTGCGGCGGCAAGTGAAGCGGCGGTTTGGTAATCTAAGAACGTGGTGCGGTTGGTGAATGCCCAACGATCGTCTAAAGTGCCACTTGTAAGTCCGTCAGATTCGTAGGGTTTTAGGTTCGGATTGTAGGGCAGGTTGTCGGTTTCTTGTGAGGCGTCGCCCAAATGGTGGTATTGGTGCAGTTGGGGAACAATGATACCGCGTACAGGATGCCCAATGTTTTCGCATTGTGCTACGAGATTGAGCGTTCCGTGTTCGATTTGTTGCAACATATCTGGCTTGCCGTCGGGGCGGTGAATATCGACATAGTGCGTTTTTTGGTCGATAAGGGTTTCGTCTCTTTGAGGTTTGAAACTTTCCCATGCGTCTGAAAAGCTGGATATTACACTGTTGTGCGAGCCTGTTTGGATGTCGAAATCTCCGGCATCGAACCAGCCACCTACGGCCATTCCGGGTATGCGTTCCAAAGACTTGTATTTTGTGTCGGTGGTTGGGCCTTGTGTGTAACCATCAAAATGCTGGTGGTTGATGGGGGCTTGGAGGCAGTCGTCCAGATAGGGAGCGCCGTGCCATATTCGGTAGGCTTCGTTTACCTGCATGTGATCCATTTGCACAGGAAACCAAACGTCGAGTGTGGGATGCCATACGTTATCGTACACATTGGGGCTGATGGCAAATACGTTGCTTTTTTCGTTGCCGTATTGGATGTAATAGATGCCAGATTCTTTAATGCTGCTGAAATCGAACTGGGCATAGTTGTAACGGTAGTATTTGCCCCACGCGGTTACTGGGCCTTTGTACTTTTCGATGGATTTACCACCTGCATCCACTTGGAAAACGGTGGCCGTTTTGAGGGCTGTGTCGTGGGCGTCGAGTTCGATGACGGCAGTTTTTTTCTGTGCCGGGGTGTAGCCTACTTGCGAAAAGCCAATGACAGGTTTTCTGATCCAGTTCGGAATTGCACTGGGTTCGAGATACCATGTGAGGACTTTGCCTGTTTTGTTGGTTGGCAACATACTGCGTACAACAAACCACCCGTTTTGCGCCAAATTGCGGCCATCGAAGAGCATCAGTTCGGCGTCGGTGCTTTGCACTTTTATCATGCGGCTGGCATCTTCTGGAGCTAAGACGATTGTGTGGCCTTTGGCAAGTGGGAATGGTACGATGAATTCGCCACGGCCTCTGTCGTCGAAAGTGGTGTGTCCGCCGAATTGGGGCGTTTTGTTGCTAATGGGTGAGATTTGCGTGTTGCTCGATGGGTAGCGCGGAAAAGTTGCGGGCATTCCGTCCATTAGGTAACTGGTTTCGACGTAGGTTGCTGGGAGGAATTCGAGGTTGAAACCTGCTTTTCCTTCGAGTTCTTTGGGAACTGGTTTGTCTAAATAGACATTGATTTCTACCCCTTTGTCTTTGGCTGTAACGCTGATTTTGGAGCTGAAGTTAAATTCGGTGTAAGTGAGGTTTACACTGATGGTCTTGGTGGCTTTGTCCACCGTACGCTCGCCCACGGTGGGGACAAGATCCCATTGTTCGGGGGTGTTTTGCAGCCTTACCGCGCCGCCTGTGGAGGTGCGCACGCCGTGGTGAATGATCTCGATTCCGGCCGTTTTTTCGTCGAAAAACATTCCATTGTATTGGTTGCTGTACACCAAAATGTTCAGCCCAGGTGTTTCGAAATATTCGAGATCGTTGAGTTTGAGCACTTGCGAAAAGGCCGAATTCGTGAGGAAAACGCAACAAAATAGCACAATCGCTTGTAGGCTGCGCAACGTTCGGGATCTGTGCCCGAGGCGGCCTTGATGGTGCAGACTCGTGTGCGTTGTTTGGTAAATTTTCATAATGTGTTTGCTTGTTTAGTGAATATTTATTTGGTGTGCAAGAAAAAACGTGTTGCGTTTGCGTTAGGGTGTTTGCTAAAGTACTTATAAATGAATGCTACATGCTGCAAAATGGTGTAACGTATGGCGCAATTGATGTCGCATTTGCTGCATGGCCGCAGGCCAACTGAAAGTATTTGCCCTGCGTACCTACGGCCTTACAAAGGGTGCTGCCGATCGGTCTAGCCCGGATAGTAGCGGTAGCCCACAGCGGTGTGATGCCGTGTCAGCAAGCTGATGACATCTGTTTGAAATACAAAGGCTTCCAGTTGATTCCGCTCCCGAACGCGAGGACTACAAGCGGATAGCCGGTAGCCGCCGTATATAAGTACTGTTTCGCTCCCGCTCCAAATTATTTTTTTTATTTTTTTCGGATATTAAGTTTTTTGCCTTTATAACCGACTGTTAGAATGGCTTTTGACTCTTTCGTGTTGTTTTTGGAGACAAACTCGACGATAAATTGTCGGTTGGTGCTCATTCCGGGGAAAGTGCCTTGTCGGTTGCCGATGCTAAGGGTTTGCTGGGCATCGTTCCATGTAAAGCTAATGGTGGAATAGGCATTTTTCTCGTAATTGTAGTTGTCGTTTTCGTCTTCGTAGAGGGTAAATTCGCCGTTTGCGCCTTCGTACACCTTGATATTCAGGGTGTCGCAGTTACTTTGGGTGGCGTATTGCATTGGCTTGTTGAGCGGTATGATGGCGCCGGCCTTCACGAAGAGCGGAATTTGGTGTAAGGGGGCTTCGGTGCTGACTGTTTGGCCGCCGTTGTAGTATTTTTCGCTCCAGAAATTGTACCAAGGGGTGGATTTTGGGAGGTACACTTGGGTTTCGTGCACGCCTGCTTTGGTGACGGGGGCGACCAAGAACGAGGCGCCAAACATGAATTCGTAGGCTTGGGATACGGCGGTGGAATCGTCGCGGAAGTCCATTACCAAGGGGCGCATCATGGTTGAGCCGTTGTGGGTGATTTGCCAAGCGTCTGAGTATATGTACGATATGAGTTGGTAACGAAGTTGGAGTATGTGGCGAATGTGGGTTTCGACGGTTGCGCCGTATTTCCAAGGTTCGGTTTCCGACA
>JBDKHP010000404.1:0-10507 GCA_039797645.1 Bacteroidota bacterium | reverse complement strand
CAGATCATGTATTCTTTAGCCATGCACAGCACGTAAATGCTGGAAAACTCGATTGTACTGCTTGCCATGGTGATGTGGCTAATATGGGCCGATTGCAACAGGTAAACGATTTGTCTATGGGCTGGTGTATAAGTTGCCACCGCACCCAAGAGGTGAATTTTAAATCGAACAAGTACTACGACAAATTTTTGGACTTACACGCAAAACTAAAATCTGGCGAGATTAAGAAAGTAACGCCTGAGGATGTGGGTGCAAACGACTGTCAGAAGTGTCATTATTAATAGTGCGGTTTCGATAAAGTTTATGTTGTCAAACGCGGGTGAAACCGCCTTAGAAATACAATCGAGAAAATGAAAAAATATTGGAAAAGTTTTGACGAATATAAAAAGGGAACTTGGGAAATAGATCCTGAGTTTTCGGTGGAAGGTCTTACGGAGGAGGAGGTGAAGAGCAAGTCTGTTTCGAATCCGTCTCGCCGCGATTTTCTGAAAACTTTGGGCTTCGGGTTGGGTTATGCTGCCCTCGCCTCGAGTTGTGAAATGCCTGTGCGTAATGCGATACCTTACTTCAATTATCCGGATAACATTAAAGCGGGTGTAGCTGCTTATTATGCATCTACGTTCTTCGATGGTATGGAATATTGTGCGGTACTTGTGAAAACACGCGATGGCCGACCTATCAAAATTGAAGGAAATGAATCGTCGGCAATTACTAAGGGTGGTACTTCGGCTCGTGTGCAAGCTTCGGTTTTGAGTTTGTACGATACGGCTCGGGTAAAATCGCCACTTAAAGGTAGTGCTGCGACAGATTGGGCTACAATAGACAAAGAGATTGGTGCTGCATTGGCACAATCGTCGGCGGATAAAAAAGTTGTGATTCTTACAGGCTCTGAACTTTCGCCTTCTACGAAAGCCTTATATGCTAGTTTTATAGCAAAATATCCGAATACAGAGATTGTGAGCTACGATGCGATTTCGATGGCAGGTAGCCGTTTGGCAAATGCTCGTTCGTTTGGTATCGATGCAATTCCGTCTTACGCCTTTGATAAGGCACACGTTGTAGTGAGTTTTGCGGCCGATTTCTTGGGTACTTGGTTGTCGCCAATTGAATTCTCGAAACAATGGGCCAAAGGGCGCAAAGTGAGTGAAGTAAAGGCTGCGATGTCTAAGTTATTCGTTCTTGAAGCCAACTTATCGCTTACGGGTAGCAATGCCGACAAACGTTATCTCGTAAAACCTTCGGAAGAAAAGTCAACCTTATTGGCGCTGTACAACGAAGTTGCTGCGGCAACGGGTAATACAGGTTTTCAGCCAATGACTTCGACGGCAGATGTGAAATTAATCGCAAAAGAACTTGTGGACGCTAAAGGTAAATCTTTGGTAATTTCAGGCTCAAACGATACTGATACGCAAATCATTGTCAATGCAATTAACGTATTGCTTGGCAACTACGGCACAACGATAGATCTCGGCACAGCTGTAAACTACCGCCAAGGTAACGACGCAGCAGTGAAGGCATTGGTGGACGAGATGAAAGCTGGCAAGGTGGGTACTTTACTCATAAACGGAGTGAATCCGGTGTATGATTTATCTCCAGCTTTGGGTTTCAAAGAGGCACTCTCTAAGGTTGTGGTTTCGGCTACTTTCACAGAATCAGAAAACGAAACTTCCTTATCAACTACTTATACTTTGGCAACCAGCCACTATTTAGAAAGCTGGAACGATGCCGAACCTAAACTTAATTCGTACAGTCTTGCGCAACCAACCATTGGTTTGTTGTTCGACACCCGTCAGTTTCAAGATTGTTTGCTTAAATGGGCTGGTATAGAAGGTGGCTATTATGCGTACATCAAACAGCATTGGACAACTGAGTTGTTTGGCAAACAGAGCAAATATCTAACGGCATCTGACTTCTGGAATTTCACGCTACAAGAAGGTGTGTTTGAGTTACCAGCAAGTGGTAGCTTCACAATGCCAGCACTCAGCACCGAAGCTATTTCGACAGCGGCTGGCAAAACCAAAGGCGGCGTAACTGACGGTTTGGAACTGATACTCTACCCCAAAGTAGGTATTGGTAACGGTAGGGATGCCAACAACCCTTGGTTGCAAGAGCTTCCTGACCCTATTACCAAAGCAACTTGGGATAATTATGTGACGGTTTCCAAGAGTTATGCCGAAGAAAACAACCTTAAGGTTGGCGATTTTGTAAAAGTTGGCGACGCGTTTGAACTCCCTGTAATTGTTCAGCCGGGACAAGCGAGTGGCACTGTTGGTTTGGCATTGGGCTATGGCCGGACAAAAGCAGGCAGTGTTGCCGAAAATGTGGGTCAGAATGGGTATTCGTTGGTTTCGTTTGCCAACGACAGCTTCGTATATCATGCACAAGGCATCACACTGAAAGCTACAGGTCGCAACGAACGTTTGGGGCTTACCCAAGAATGGAGCGACATGGAAGGCCGTGAGATTATTCGCGAAACCACGCTGGGCGAATACCTCGAAGACAGCAAGTCTGGCAATGAGTTTCACTTCAAGGTGGCCGAAGAGAGTACAACCCTCTATCCAACGCCAAAATTCGCCGACCACCACTGGGGCTTGGCCATCGACATGAATTCATGTACAGGCTGTAGTGCTTGTGTAATAGCCTGTCAGGCAGAGAACAACGTGGCAGTTATCGGTAAGTTGGAAGTATCGCACCGTCGTATCATGCACTGGATTCGTTTGGATAGGTACTACGAGGGCGACCCAGAGAACCCAACTGTATTGCAACAACCCGTAATGTGTCAGCATTGCGACAACGCACCATGCGAAAACGTATGCCCTGTTGCGGCAACACCACACAGCAGCGAAGGTCTCAACCAAATGGTGTACAACCGTTGTATTGGTACCCGTTACTGTATGAACAACTGTCCGTACCGTGTACGTCGTTTCAACTGGTTTGAATATACCAAAGAAGAACGGTTCGATTTTAATATGAGCAACGACCTCGGTCGGATGCAGCTCAACCCAGATGTCGTGGTTCGTTCGCGAGGTGTGGTAGAAAAATGTTCTTTGTGCGTACAACGCATACAAGACCACAAGCTCACCGCAAAAATGGAAAACCGTGAACTTCGCGATGGTGAAATCAAAACGGCATGTATGCAATCTTGCGCATCAGACGCCATTCAGTTTGGCGATTTGAACGACAAAGAAAGCAAAGTATTCCGTTGGATGACCGACGACAGAAACTATCAGTTGTTAGAAGAATTACACACGCTACCTTCTGTGGGCTATCTCACAAAAGTTCGGAACACCGAAAAAGGCGAAAAATCTGCTAACGAACACCATGCATAAGCGTAATTGCCCTGCCGATGCAAGTCGGCAGGGCTTTTGAAAACTGAAAAAATTAAAAATCCAAAATAATTCTCGATCATGTATAAAACATCTGTCAGAGGAATTTTGATTGAGGGCGACAAGAAGTACAGCGATGTATCGCGAGATATAAGTTTGCCAATAGAACAGGCCACACCCCGTTGGTGGTGGGTCGCATTCTTTTTCTCGGCTTCGTTAGCAGCCCTCGGTCTTTTTGCCATGTACACAACCGCTACCCAGGGAACGGGTACTTGGGGTATGAACAATACTGTGGCTTGGGGTTGGGCCATCATCAACTTCGTATGGTGGATCGGTATAGGCCACGCAGGTACCGCATTTTCCATTTTCTTACTATTGCTCCGCCAAAAATGGAGAACATCGATCAACCGTGCTGCGGAAGCAATGACAGTCTTTGCAGTTGTTTGTGCGGGTATTTTTCCACTTATACACATGGGTCGTCTTTGGGACGCATTCTTTATTTTCCCTTATCCAAACACACGCGGCCCGCTGTGGGTAAACTTTAACTCTCCTCTTTTTTGGGACGTTATCGCAATTTCGACCTACGGAACAATTTCAGCAGTATTCTGGTATATCGGTATGATTCCAGATTTTGCCACCATTCGCGACCGTGCAAAAAGCAAAATAATGCAACAAGTGTACGGATTCCTAGCCATGGGTTGGGTCGGTAGCGCACGCTCTTGGTTGCGTTTCGAAACCACTGCACTTGTATTGGGCGGTTTGGCAGCTCCACTTGTAATTTCGGTACACTCCATTGTATCTATGGACTTCGCCACCTCGGTAGAGCCAGGCTGGCACACCACGATATTCCCTCCGTACTTTGTGATTGGTGCGATCTTCTCGGGGTTTGCAATGGTACTCACCCTGATGCTTACGATTAAAGCCATGTATCCAACCACACGCGAGTATGTAACCAAAGGCCATATCGAAGCCGTAACTCGTGTGTTGGTGTTCATTTCGCTTATTATGGGTACTGCCTACCTTACTGAAATTTTTGTTGCGTGGTATTCTGGTTCAGAATACGAGATGTACACATTTTTCCACAACCGTTTAACGGGCGATTATTCTGTAGCATTTTACTGGATGTTTATACCCAATGCCATCGTTCCACAATTGTTCTGGATCAAGAAAGTAAGAATGAACACAACCCTCGTATTCATTATCTCCATTATTATCAATATCGGGATGTGGTTTGAGCGTTACGTAATCGTAATAACCTCGCTTACAAGAGATTATTTGCCTGCAAACTGGGCAGATTATTCACCAACATGGGTCGAGATATGTGTTTTCTTGGGTACAATCGGCATCTTTTTTATGGGAACATTAGCCTTCTTCCGCTTTGTGCCGATGATCGCAATGAGCGAAGTGAAAATGATCCTAAAAAAGACCAACAACTAATTTTCGTAAAACCAAGGACTCATGGAAAAAAACATAATTGGCATCTACGAAGACGAGCATGTGGTGCTCAATGCCATACACAAGCTCAAGGAGAACAACATCGCAATTGTCGATGTTTTTTCACCCTATCCAAGCCACGACATTATCCACGCATTGCATTACAAAACACGCTTACAGTGGATGGAATTCATATACGGAGTAACAGCCATTAGCGCCATTTTCGGCGGCTTATACTACGCTGCCGTTATAGACTATCCGCTCAACATTGGTGGTAAACCAAGCTTCACATTTTCGTTCATTATCCTCATGTTTGTAGGCACAATTCTACTTACAGGCTTGGCAAGTGTCGTCACATTCTTTATACGTCAGAATTTAGGCCCAGGTAAAAAGGCAGCAATTATCGACCCCCGTGTTACCGACGACAAGTTCGCACTCGTTGTAGAACGCACAAAAGCAATGGACAATGCCAAAGTCTCGGCAATCGAAAAAATACTTTTCGATTCAGGAGCCTCTGAAGTAAATTACAATTCGGTTGAAATTGAAAAAAATTAAATACGGAAAAATGAAGAGCAAATTTTCATACATAGGTATTGTCGCAATTGTGGGCACGATGCTGTTTTTTGCATCCTGTACCCGCGACCGCAATACCCCGGGAAGGGCCTACATGGCTAATTTTGACATGTATTACTCCAAAGCCTACGACTATTATTCCCCAAACCCGAATTTCAAAAACGGACAAACGGCACAAGCACCCGTAGCAGGAACAATATCTCGTGGCGACATGCCATATCCATTTACTAACTCCGTCGCGGGCTCAGATTCTGCCGCGAAACTTGTAAACCCGATCCTTTTTACAAAAGCAGATCTCGCTCGCGGAAAAGAGAAATTCGACATTTACTGTGCCGTTTGCCACAACACAACAGGCGACGGAAAAGGCACTTTGTTCACCAGCGGTAAGTTCATTGCACAACCACGCGACCTCACAAGCCCAAGGGTACAAACTGACCTTAACGACGGACAACTCTATCACGTTATTAGTGTCGGAACAATATCTGGTTTAATGGGACCACACGGCGATCAGGTTTTACCAGCAGACCGTTGGCGAATTGTCAACTATATCAAGAACCAATTCTCAGTTAATCCGAAGTAGAACCCCCACAAACAAACACGAATGGAAAAGAAATTTGAAATACCTTCAATTGTCCGAACCTTGAGTCTTGCGCTGGTTGTAGTAGGGGTTGTGGTTTATGCAGCTGGGTTTGTAACCAATCCAGAACGTACATGGGCTAACTTTTTGCTCAACAACATCTACTTCCTTGGCCTTGCGGTAGGCGGTGCATTCTTTTTAGCCATACAATACATAACCCAAAGCGGATGGTCTGCACAATTCAAACGCATACCCGAAGCTATGAGTATGTACTTCCCCGTAGCAGCAATCATGTTTCTACCCATAATACTATTTGGTACGCATAGCATTTACCATTGGAGCCATACCGAGCACATACAGCACGATGCCCTCATGGTACACAAATCTGCCTACCTGAATCTACCATTTTTTGCCCTACGCTACGTAATATACTTTGCGTTATGGATCTTTTTCACCCAATTGCTTCGCCGTTGGTCTATCAAAGAAGACGCAGAAGGCGGACTCGAATACTTCAAAAAATCCGAATTCTATTCCCGCGTACTCATCTTTATCTTTGCCTTCAGTTTCTCCCTATTTGCAGTAGATTGGATTATGGCAATAGATGCCCATTGGTTTAGTACCATTTTCGCAGCCAAAAATTTCCTGTCAGCCTTTCAGCACGCAGTAGCAATCATCACATTGATACTTATTTATCTAAAACGCCAAGGATACTTCCCCGCAGTCACCAACCTGCACCTTCACGATCTATCGCGATACATTTTCATCCTCACAATCGCTTACGGATACTTCTGGTTTTCACAGTTTTTCCTCATCTGGTTTGCAAATATTCCTGAAGAAACAGTATATTACGTACAACGCATGGAAAGCTTCAAAGCACTCACACTCAGCGCATTTGCCCTAAATTTTGCATTCCCATTCCTTTTCCTTTTGTGGAACAAAATCGCCAAATCCGAAACGGGTCTCATCTTTGCTGCCTTTGTCATGATAATTGGCCATTGGCTCGATCTGTACGAAGAAATAATCCCCGGAATCGCCAAACTCAACCCTGAAATTCAGATCAGTGGCTTCGCATGGATCGAAATAGGCGGTTTCCTTGGTTTTGCCGGACTCTTCATCTTTGTCCTAGCCCGTGCACTTTCGCGCGCCAACGTCATTGCCATAAAACACCCCTACCTCGAAGAAAGTTTGCAGCACGACGCCCAATAAGTCAAACCAAACAAACCCGAAAAAACAAACTAAAGGCACTATAAGTGCCTTTAGTTATTTCCCCCAAGTCGAAAAACCAACCGAAAGCAAAAAAAAATAAAAAGGATAAGAAGCTGTAGCCCAACAAAATTTGTAAAGACTGCTGCCGGCTATCCGCTTGTAGTCCTCGCTGGAGGGTACGATGTCACTAGGCAGCCCGTCTATTTCAATCCAAGCCTTTCATAAACTGAAACTTCCGTTCGCCAGCTGTGGGCTACCGCTACTATCCGGGCTAGTTCGGTCGGCAGCACCATTTATTACGCCGTAGGTGCGCTGTACAAGCCCTTTACATTGGCCTTTGGCCATCGAACGCACCACCTCCCCACCAAATCCAACAGAAGACCCATTGCCATTCAACCACACCCCACAAATTAATAGAAGCCACTAAAATTACCCCAATCAACAACACACAACCATGAAAGCATACATATCCATCCTCAGTATCATCTGCCTACTACTAGCCCCGCAAACCAACCAAGCCCAGCAGCAAGCCCAAGCCGACACCCTCAAGCACTTCAGCCTCCACCGCAACAAAAAACTAGGCCGTCAAATATCCCAACTACCCGTCTTTCGCAACGCCTTTGTAGGTTTGTGCGTGTACGACACCCACAAACAAAAATACGTCGTTGGCCTCAACCACCAACAATACTTCACCCCAGCCTCCAACGTAAAGCTGTTCACCTTCTACGCCGCCAGCCGCTACATCGGCACACAACTACCCGCCTTCAAGTATCAGCTTGCAGGCGACACACTCCTCATACAAAGCACAGGGTATCCACTTTGGGCACACCCCAGCATTAGCGACACAAGTCTCTACAACTTCCTACGCCGCAGCCCACAGAAAATCGTCCTCACCACCCAACATTTTGCCGACGCCCAATGGGGCAGTGGTTGGGCCTGGGACGATCAACTCGACAATTACGCAGCCGAAAAATCACAATATCCATTCAGTGCCAACCTCCTTACCATAACCGTACAGCAAAACGCCGTCAAAACCCACCCCAGCTATTTCCAACAATTCACCCAAAGCGAAGCAGGCAACAGCATCCAAATAACCCGACACCCCAGCCAAAACAAAATAACCGTCCGGTACAATCCCAATGAAACCACAAGCCAAAGCGTACAAATACCCTATATTACAAGCGAACAACTCAGTGCCAAGCTCATAGGCCAATGGTTAGGCCGCAATCTCGAAACAAGTAAACAAAGCCTCAATCCCGCACAAGCCACCCACACCTTCTACAGCCCCACAGCACGCGCCAACTACGCACGAATACTCCAAGATTCCGACAACTTTTTGGCCGAGCAAACCCTCTATATGTGCGCCGATTCCTTACAACTTAGCGACGGCATCACCACAAAAAAAATCATAGACAAGCTCCAAACCGAACTCTTTGGCTCAATCACAAACCCACCACGCTGGGTAGATGGCAGCGGACTCTCTCGCTACAACCTCTTCACGCCCCAATCTTTTGTCGAAGTACTCCAACAAACCCGAGCGTACTACGCCAACGACAGCAGTTTATTCGCACTATTTCCCGAAGGTGGCACACGCGGTTCACTTAAAAACAGGTTCACCAAAACGCCTCCATTTCTCTACGCCAAAACAGGCACACTCAGCAACAACCACAATCTCAGCGGCTACCTTGTCACAAAATCCGGAAAAACGCTAATATTTTCATTCATGGCCAATCACTACCTTGCAAGCTACAAGCAAATAAGTGCACAAATGGATTACATACTCACCCAATTTTACGAGCGATACTAAAAAGACAGTCCGCACAGTTACTGCTAAGATTGTTCTTTGCCAGTATATAATCTGTGCGCTCTGTCTTACTCCAAATACTATAAGATACAAGTTAAAAATCAAAGCCGAGATTTAGTTCAAATACCCCTGTTGATCGAAGCGAACTGGATCCTGTAAAATGATCTTGTTTTTGATACTGAGTAATCTCATATCCTACACCCACAAGAATAGCGTTGCGTGCGAAGATCTTATGTCTAACGCCAGTAGAAATTGACATGAATAATCCATTGGTGGAACCACTACAGAGTCCTAAATCTAAAGCTAAATACATCGCAGGGTTCATTGAAGTCGATCCCAATCTTAAGTCGACAAATATAGGAATGAGCGTTCTTGGATAAATATATTGCGTCCGGAGTCCAAGCCCAAAACCCAAAGAAAAAACAGGAGCCAATTGTACGCTGTTAATAAAGTTGAATTTTATGCCATTTGTTTCCTGTGTGAAATGTGTTTGATACCCTAATTCGATAATACCCCGATAATGACTCGTAAAACTGCCACTATCAGGTAATAATTCATCAGACGTATAGTAAGCAAATACCTCTGGTATTATAGTATTTGTTTGGTTTTCAGCGAGTGCGAATAGCTGCAATTCCTCATTAGATCTTGTGACATTGTCCGAATTGAACATCGCTACAGTTTGAGAAATAGCTTGGTCTTGCGAAAATGAACTAATGCAAATTATTGCCAGTAGCAAGGAAAAGACTAATTTTTTCATACGAGTGTTTGTTTGAATGTAAAAAAATACTAGGCTTTGGATCTATATGTTTGGCCTTTTGTAAAGTATTGACAAAATACTATGCTTACGAACTTCCAATTGATCCAGATTTTTCTGGGTTTCTTGTTCTTGGCGTTTGTAATAGCACACAAATCCACCTGATTCCCTGCAAAGCTATTGGATTCATATCTGTCTTGATTTACAACCACAAATACATCGACCGAAAGCCGATAACGCTGCAATTGCGCATACAAACCATTGAATCCTTTTCGCAGTTCAGTGGGGCGATTATAATGGTGAAATTTCAGATCTGAAGTAAGCGAGAACAAAGCTTAGAGTATAATGAGGCTTCGTATGAGAGACGAGTCGCTATTTGCTGGAAGCTCAATACTTACTCCATTGGGATAGAGAATTTGCAAATTTTGCAAACGAATTTTGAATGTGAGCATAATGAAATCGGGTTTTGGAACCTCCATATAGGCAATTGTTTTCGACAATAGTGAAATCTCTGAATATTCAACTCAAACTCTTGACAATAGGCTTTTACGGATAATTGGCTGGCTTGCCAGTTCCGAATATGCGCATACATGATTTCTGTCTTACTCATTTTTGCAGATTTTTGTTACTGCATAGGAATGAGCTATTTTAGCTTAGTGCAAGATGGGGTTGGTTGTAGGCTTACGCCAATTCCCAATTTGTCAACAAGTTGTTTTTAGGTTATTGGTTCAAAATTACAAGATAGTATCGTCGTGGTTATAGCCACTATTGGCACCTATAGCGTTTTATTTGCGAATCAATTTCTGAATATTTATTATCATGAATTGAATCTT
>JBDKHP010000403.1:0-2870 GCA_039797645.1 Bacteroidota bacterium | reverse complement strand
TCATTGGTGCAAATTGCTTATCTCGCTACACTTACAGAAACCGATGTAAGAATAACGATCTACAAAGGTATTTATATTTTGCGATGCAAGTCCCGAAATCTACCAACTAATCGGGCAAATTAAAATTTATCCGTTTGAATATCAGCCTTAATTGGGCAAGTAGGTACAGAATTTTTTTTCAGATTCGCAAAGCTTATGTACCTTGCTGCTTTATCACTAACAACACACACAAAATCATGCATAATTTCACAGCTTACAATCCCACGATTTTACATTTTGGGAAAAACGTGACAGATAACCTCGGAAAAGCCGTAACCAAATACGGAACGAAAGCAATTCTGCTTTCCGGGAAAGGTTCCGTAAAACGCAACGGATATTACGACCGCATTACCGAGCAACTCAACAAGGCAGGCGTAAGCTTCGTAGAATTCGACGGTATTAAACCAAACCCACTAGCCAAAGACGCCGATACTGCCAGCAAACTAGCCACCGATTTTGGTGCGCAAGTAGTGGTAGCAATTGGCGGCGGTAGCGTTATTGATACTGCAAAAATCGTGACGCTTTGTATCGCAAACCAAGTACAAGCCTGGGATGTAATGAAAGGCAAAGCACGTCCTACTAGCGCATTGCCCCTAGTAGCAGTGCTCACTTTGGCTGCAACGGGTACAGAAATGAACGCCGCAGCCGTACTTCAGAACCACGAAACCAGCGAAAAGTTGGGTTACGTGCATCCACTTATTTACCCCAAAGAATCGTTTCTCGATCCGTTGTTCACGCTTTCAGTTCCCAAGAATTACACCGCTTATGGCGTGGCCGATTTAGTCGCCCACACCCTCGAGAACTATTTCGGATCTGGCGACGCACCCCTTACCGACGAGATTTCGTACGCCATAATTCGCGAAGCTGTAACCACAGGCCCTGCACTTTTGGCCGATTTACAGAACTACGAACTCCGCGAACGCATTATGTGGGCAGCCACACTCGCACTCAACGGAACAACCAGCGCAGGTAAAAACGGAGGCGATTGGGGCGTACACGGTATGGGACACGAAATGTCGCTGCTTTTCGACACACCACATGGAGCAAGCCTTACAATAGGCTACATCGCATGGTTGAAGTTACAAGCCGAACGCATTCCAGAGCGTATTGCCAGCCTTGGTAAAAATGTATTTGGCACCACAACCGCTGCCGAAACCATCGCAGCATTTGGCCAGTTCTTCCAGACCCTTCAGTGCCCAACCAGCCTCGACGACTTGGAATTTACAGCCGAACAAAAGCAAGAATATTTAGCGCAATTACAGCGCAATAAAGTAAGCGGAATGGTACAACAACTATCTACCGAAGACCTCTCTACCCTCGTGAGTCTTATGAATTAATAGTACATTATCCGGATGTTGGCAGAACCAACATCCGGATTTCTCTAACGGTATCAGTTCGCTGATTTCACAACAAAATCCATCCTCTTTACGTTTAATAGACGTAAACCTCAGACCAAGAGATCTCGCTCCACAAATCTCTCTTCTTACCCTCAGTCCGATTACCTCTTTCGAGAAATACCAACCCTTTAAACTTCTCAATATGAAAAAAATAGCATTAATCGTCATTCTCATCGCAGTACTCCAATCCGTTTATTCGCAGCAGTTGCCAGATATTTATGTGTACGAAGCATTTCAGAAGACAATGCAAACACTTATAATCCCGGGTTACGAATTCGACCAAGCCAGCCGTGTAGATCAAGGCACACCCGGCGAGAATTACCGCGCCGAATTCTCTAACGACGACAACAAAACATGTGTTATTTCGGTGCACAAACTTGCTTTTTTCGACGAATACGAGAATGCCGAAGACGCACAAAACGTAACGCCCTACAATTTTCAAGACAAACCAGCCGTGTATCTGCCCACCAGCAACGGAAAAATTACACGCTATTACTATAAACTCCCCGACAAAAAAATTACGATAGCACTCCTCATTTATGGCAATGCGAACCAGCAAACAATGGAACAAATTGTCGCATCAATCAAACTATAAGTAGCACAAAACCATGAATTTTGTATTTTTTACACTCAAAAAACACCCTATCACGCTTTCATTCTCATGATGCTTTAATCGCAAAAAATAAAAATAAAAAAAATAAAGATAAGGAGCGGTCGCCAAACTTTTCAAATATAGGGCGGCTGCCGGCTATCCGCTTGTAGTCCTCGCAAACGGGAACGGAATCACTTGGTTGCCGTTGTATTTCAATCAAACCCCTGTACAAAAGGCCATTGCATCACCTTGCTGTGGGCTACCGCTACTATCCGGGCTAGACCGTGCGCCACTTTCCAAACCCAAGCCGTAGTCAGGCTGGGCAAACCTAGCAGTTGGCCTGCGGCCATGTGGCCCGTTCGCCAAGCCTACGGCTTGCCTAGCGTTCAGCACTTTCGCCTCAACTAACATACGGTTTTCCACAGCAACGAGAAAACAGCAGTCCTAAAAAACAAGAAAATACACACACCTCATAACTACAGTGTTCAGATTTACCCCGCAACCAAAAAAAACGATGTGACTTCAAAACGATAAAACAGAGGAATCGCGCGGCCACAAAACTATCAATCAAATCCCAATGCCGCTCTTTCCAATATTGTTGGGCTAAGGCTTCTAATCTTTCTTTTAGTTTTTTTCGAGTCTGTAGCCCCGAAGGTCGGGATTCGATTTCGTTTTTTCGTTCGAAAGTAAGGTCCTCCGAACGAGATTAATCACGTTTTTAATTGGCTGATTCCTCCTATTGCATCACAAATTATCCTTGATTTTATGGTCAGTAATATACTTCCGAAGTTTTATATTCTCTTCGTCGAGTACACTGAGTTTGCGTTCGAGGTTTTCTACAT
>JBDKHP010000402.1:0-2775 GCA_039797645.1 Bacteroidota bacterium | reverse complement strand
GCAAGCAAACTCAGCACGACGCTATTTTTTGCGAATTTCATGTTCCATATATATAAGGCCAGTTATTTCAGCACGCAACACCAGCAAGTATCCAAGGCCGCCGATCTGCTAAAAAACCTATCGAAAGCACTTCATTTGTGGCAAACCAGCACATTCACCAGCCCACAACTCCAGCAGATACACCAACAGCTCAACCACAACAAATCCCTCTCGCAGCGCATCACCCAGCTATCCAACATCATTGGGAAGTGGGATTACCGCCTCAATATGATCGTCTATTTCCTCTTGGCCACCTTCACCGTTTGGGACGTACTCATGCTGCACCGCGTACGCAAATGGCAACAACAAAACCAAGCCCTTATCAGCCAAGCCGTGGCGCTCATTGCCCAATGCGAAGCCCTTACAAGCCTCGCGTTCACGAAGATAAACCACCCACAATGGGTGCAACCCGACGTAAACGAAGCCCACACCTTCCAAACCACCAACGCCGCGCACCCACTCATGCCCGAAGCCCAACGCGTGAGTAACAGCTTCAGTTTCGCCTCCGAAGCCCAGTTGGCATTCATTTCGGGTTCCAACATGTCTGGCAAAAGCACCTTTCTACGCACCCTTGGCACCAACACCGTATTGGCACTGGCAGGCGCAGTAGTCTGTGCCGAAAGCTTTAGCCTAAAACCATGGAAGCTATTCAGTATCATGCGAATACACGATTCACTCGAAGAAAACACCTCCACCTTTTACTTCGAAATCAAACGCATCCGACAATTACTCCAGCACATCGACACCAACCCCAACACTTTTTACCTACTCGACGAACTACTACGAGGCACCAATTCGGTCGATAAAAAACAAGGCACACGCGCCCTCATCAAGCACCTGATGCAACACCCCGCCTGCGGACTCGTAGCCAGTCACGACCTCGAACTAGCTGCCATCGAACACGAGCACCCCAGCCAATTCACCAATTACCATTTCGACGTTCGCATCGAGCAAGAAGAAATGTACTTCGACTACCGCCTAAACCCCGGTGTTTGTTCCGTATTCAACGCATCGCTGTTGCTCAAAAAAATAGGCCTCAACACCCAAGACCACTAACGCAATCCAATACAAACCACAATAAATCAGCCGAATACAAAAAATAAGGATTTGGAGCGGGAGCGAAACATTACTTATATAAGGCTGCTGCCGGCTATCCGCTTGTAGTCCTCGCGTTCGGGAACGAAATCAACTGGAAGCCTTTGTATTTCAAACGAATGCCGTCAGTTTGTTGGAGCCTCATCACACCGCTGTGGGCTACCGCTACTATCCGGGCTAGGCCGATCGGCAGCACCATTTGTAACGCCGTAGGTACGCTGGGCAAACCCTTTACTTTGGCCTGCGGCCATGAAACCGCAACGAACGCCAAGCCTGCGGCTTGCCTAAAATCCCCACCTACTACAACGACTATCGTTTTGACTGCAAGGAGAAGGCAATAGTTTTAAAAAGTACGAATTTGTATTTACTTCATTCCATAATCGTACTTTACCATGAACGATTTATTAGTTTGCGGTAAATATACGGATTATTCGCCGCTTATTTACTGAGAATAGCCACGGTTTTCACCGCACGGCACTCTTGCAAGGGTGTCAATATAGAGAAGTTTATTGGGAGTTACATTGTATGAAAGTGTCTCTAATTGCGAAGCCAATTTACGAAAGTACGAATGCATGGTGCTTGACACCGAATGCTAAAGAGTTTTAGCACAACTACCTAGCAGTAAAATCAGACGAAAAAGTCTGTGCGGATTCTTTACATTGGTAATCTCATTTCTCAATTATTTCCCAACGGCCTTTCTTGTCGCTTCCAATGCGGACTATTTTTCCGTCCTCTTTAAGCTCTTTAATTTTCCTCTTCACTGTACTCAGACTTATTGTTAATCGTTCACCTATTTCTTTAGCCGAAATAGCGCTGTTTTGCTTTATCAACTCAAATACAGTGTCATTTACAGTGTCATCTAGTGTTTTTACAGTGTCATTTGGTGCTTTTACAGTGTCAAAATAGAGAACATGCAGTTCGCGGTTTTTAAGCGAATAATTTTTGGCAAGCAGTAAATTGGAAAGAAAGTAAACAAGATATTTTTCTGTTTTGTGGATACCTTTAAACATATCTTCGTAATTGGCTCGCACGAGTGCATTGCGGAAATACCATGAATGCTCTGCAAATAATTCGTTGTTAACTTCTTTGAAACCTAGTTTGCGAAGGTATTTTATTAAAAAAATAGCCGTTGTACGTGTGTTGCCCTCACCAAAAATATGAATTTGCCACAAGTAACTGATAAAATGTGAGATATGTTCAATAATTGCGTGGTGGTTTAATCCTTTGAAGCTAAATTTTTTTTCCTGTTCAAAATCATACTCCAACGTAGCTTTTAAACTCTCTGCACTCCCATACAAAACGGTTTCACCATCTAATACCCATTCTTGTTTGGTAATGTTATAATCACGGATTTTGCCCGCGTGACTGTACATGTCATGAAACAATCTGCGATGAATGGCGAGGTATTCCGCAGGCGAAAAAGTAAAAGTCTGCTCGCTTAATATTTCGACAATTCTTGCTGAAACTTTGTCTGCTTCTTCGGTACGATCTGTGGCGTTTATTCCAGGATGTTGTTTATAGTAATTGTCTATTAGTTGTTTTACCTCATCAATGGTTATGTCGCCTTCAATATTCTGCTTGGCATTCGCTATTAAATAGGCGGAGGGTTTTAACCCATCAACTTGCTGCAAACCAATAGCC
>JBDKHP010000401.1:0-2719 GCA_039797645.1 Bacteroidota bacterium | reverse complement strand
TTAGATCTGCAACTACGGCAGATTCGCCACATTCTGAAATCGAATTGTTTTCGTACAATTTGAGCTTAGCACCACTTTCGAGGTATAAACCCACAGATTTCGATGCGCGAATGGTGCAAGAACTCATTGAAATGGCAGTGTTGCCCACATACACAGTTCCCCAGTCGTCGCCACCGCCGTACTCGAAGGTGCAGTGGGTAAACTTGGTTCTGCTCGAAGCGTTGTGTTGCCCCAAATTGATGTATAGCCAATCGCCTGGACTTGGACTGGTTGCAGCCGAGGTAAACAGAATGGGCTTTTCTGTAAGCCCTTCGGCTAGAATAGAACCGAACTGGTTGGTGCCAATGTTTAACGAAGCGTTGCTCCTAAATCTGACTGTTGTGCCAGCTTCTATGGTGAGATCGGTTTCGATATACACGGCAGATTCAATTACCCAGACTTTGTCGGCTGTCCATGTAGTGGGGGTTGATATTGTGCCCTCTACCACAACTTCGGGGGGTACGCTTGTGGTGTGGGCGGTTGCCATAGAATAAAATGCTCCAAATATGAGCCAAAAACTTGCAAATTTTTTCATGATACATTGGTTTAAGGATAGTTGTATGGTTAAAAAAGAACGTTGATACCTCGGGGAACTTTTGCAATTAGCGACCGTAAAATTAGCACCAAATCTTGTTGTGGCTCTGCAACGCAAACTCAGGTTTAATGGTACTCAAAACTACACTATTACTCGTGCTTTTTTGAATAATAGTGAGCAATCTTTTAGTATATTTTATAAAGACTTATTGGTAGTTTGCGAGCAATAGGCGACTCGGAATTGCAGTTTTTTACCTACATTTCGGTAATAATAGATGTCGTACAGCGCAAACGATGTAGATTGTTGCGAACACGAAGGCTGTGCTGCTTAAAGTACCCAAATCGTATAAAACATGGTGCCATGCCTTTGTTTTATGGTTTCTACTTAAATGTAAATGATTCAAAAATTAAATTTTAAAACCCTATATAACATGCTAACGATTCAAAAAAAATTATCGCCTTTATTCTACGCCATTTTAGGGCTTCCGTCCACCGCGATGGGCTTTGCACTTTCGGTTCAGATTGCAGTATTGAGCTGGATATTAACAACCAAATTTGGGCTCGATATTCACGAAGTGGGTTGGGTTTGGGCAGCTGGGCCTTTGGCTGGTATTTTAGGCCAACCTATTGTGGGGCTTTTTAGTGACAAGGTTTGGTTTTGGGGCGGCAGGCGACGTCCGTTTATTGTCATCGGGGGTGTTCTGGCGGCACTTTCTATTCTTGCTCTTCCTAATATTGCGCTTATTGCAGATACTTTCCATATTGGGAGTTTAATGGCAGTGGCGATTACAGTGGCTTTGTTGTTAGATCTGTCTATTAACGTAAGTTTTAACCCAACGCGTGCAATTATTGCCGACGTAACGCCCGACGGTGAGGCACGAACAAAGGGTTTTACTTGGATGCAATCTATCTCCAATTTATTTGGCGCAATGGCTTATTTAATAGGGGCTTTGTTGTCAAACGATTTGCTGATTTATGTGGGCGTGGGTGTGGTATTAATCTTTTCAATTGTGCCGCTTTTCTTCATTGAAGAACCACGTGAACTCAGTGTAGTAGCTGTGGTTTCGGCAACCGAAACTGCTCCAGAAAGTACCATCTCGAAGACGAATTGGCCAGAATTGTGGAAGATTTATCTGGCACATAGTTTCAGTTGGATTGGTGCACAGACCATGTTCGTATTTATTATTGCTTTCCTAAAACAGAAAATGTTTAGTCCTGAGGTTGCTAGTAATTATGAACAGGTTACGATTTTGTTGAAAACTGGTGCTGAAATTCCGGAGACTTTGCGCTCGGTAAATGAGTTGGTGTCGTCGCAAACGGGATTGATGATCGGAATTTCGTTCTTTTTGTTGAATGCCGTGGGGAGTATTTGGCCTGTGGCTGTGTTGCAACCGCTGTCGAATAAAATTGGTACGGTGCGAACCCATTACTTGGCACTTTTTGTGATGGCTTTGGCCTATTTCGGAATCGCTCATTTTGCGACCGATATGTTCACTTTGTTTGTTGGGATGGCCTTTGTGAGTATTGGATGGGCTGCTGTGGTGAGTTTGCCATTTGCCATTATGAGCGAAAATGTGAGTAAGCAGAAGATGGGTTTCTTTATGGGGCTGTTCAATTTATCAGTAGTACTGCCACAGCTTTTGGTGAGTGCGGTGGTGGGTATTGCGATTCAGAATGCGGCAGATAAATCTATCGTATTTCTGTTGTGTGGCGCTTCCTTAGCGGTTTCGGCTTTGCTTTGGATGTGGGTGAAAGAGCCTGCAAAATAGTTTGAACGAGGTGGTATTTACATAAAAAAGGCCGGTTGCTCTGTGTGAGCTTCCGGCCTTTTTTGAATTGCGACTTTTACTTTTATTTAGATTGCTGGTTGAGGCTTTTTGCATAGCGTTCGAGGCTCTTTTTCTGGATTGCGATGCTGTATTCGTGGCGTAGTTTGGCGAGGTATTCACGCTCCCTATCGCTTTGCATATCGGCAAGTACGTAGCCTTTTACTTCGTTGAATGTACGTGGTTTTGGTGCTCGAAATTCGTGGATGTAGTAGAGTAGGAGCTGGCCTCCATCGTAATCGCAGCTGAGAGAATCGCCGTTGTTGCGAGCATTTATCATGGTGCTTATGAACGGGGAATCGCTGCCTTTGTATAGTTTA
>JBDKHP010000400.1:0-3983 GCA_039797645.1 Bacteroidota bacterium | reverse complement strand
AACGAGAATCAGCCACGCCGACATTCCAACAGCCCCCAATGCCCAAGTCCGTACGCGACGGCTGCACATGAATAAGCCGCGAATCCCGACGTGCAAAATCAGCCAAAATATCTGAAGTACCGTCCGTAGAATGATTATCTACCACAATACAATTAAACTCAAAATCAGCAAGTTGACTAAGTACCGAAGCCACCGCATCGCCAATCGTCTTCGCCCTATTTCGTACTGGAATAATCACCGAAGCACGCACCGAAAAAGCCTCCTCATCAAACACAACAGGCAAAAATTCGGGACTCAACCACGCACCCAAAGTCTTCAGATGCGCCGTCGCAGCCGCTTCCATTTCCAGTTGCACGGCCCTATTTTTCGGATCCACATAATCGAACAATTTTTGCCCACTTGCACGCAAATCCGACTCATCTACCGTATATAAAAACTCCGGAAGCCTATAAAACGCCCCCATTCTCGACAATTTCAGCCGCACATCGTAAAAAGCAGCAAACTCGTATTCCGTCTCCAACTCAATCACCACCTTGCGAAACAAATCTGCCCGAAGCATCACCAAAGCCCCAAAAGCAAAATCGTCTCGAATGCTACCAAGCTGATAATCAATTAGTGGCCTCGCCGAAGCCTTACCTTCTCTAATCTCTGTGTAATCCGAATACACCATCACCGCCCCAGAATCTTCGGCCACACTCAGCAAGCGATCCTCCGCAAACTGACCCAAAATCAGCCGCGCATCCTTCAGCCCAAGCAACAAATAATCCGCACCTTTAATCCTCGCGGCAAGCCTCTGCAAGAAATCGAGCCCCAGAAAACCCGAAAAATCGAACAATTCCGACTTAGGCAAATCCGAAGCAACTTGCGACAACAAAACCAAAGAAATATTCTGATTATCTGATAATTGCACCAAAGATTCCGACACCGAACTCAGATCCTGATTCGGCAAACACACCACGATATTCGACATTACACAAGTATTTTAAAATTCAAAAATTGCAGACACAAACCTCGCAAACAAAACCCGCAAAAGCAAATAGTCCGTCTCAAAAAAAACAACTCAAAAAAAACAAAAACCAAGCGAATTCAAAAAGCAAAAAAAATAAAAATAATAAGGAGCGGTCGCCAAACTTTTCAAATAGAGGGCTGCTGCCGGCTATCCGCTTGTAGTCCTCGCGTTCGGGTGCGAAATCAACTGGAATCCTTTGTATTTCAAACCAATAGCTTCAGTTTGCTGACGCTTCGTCACACCGCTGTGGGCTACCGCTACTATCCGGGCTAGACCGTGCCTGCTGTTTTTCAGTCCCACGCCGTAGGTAGGCGGGGCAAACCCTTTACCTTGGCCTTTGGCCATGTTGCATTTTCGCCCCACACACCCTTCCGCCCCACAAATACAAGCCGCATTTTCCCAATCTCAGTAGGATTCTGTGCGACAAATATTTTGTCGTACTTTTTTCGGTACTCCTAGCTTTTCGGCAAGCCGTAGGCTTGGAGTACGATAACGCCTCATGGCCGCAGGCCAAGGTAAAGTGTTTGCCCAGCTCACCTACGGCGTCGCAAATGGTGCTGCCGATCGGCCTAGCCCGGATAGTAGCGGTAGCCCACAGCGGTGTGACGAAGCGTCAGCTAACTGATGCTATTGGATTGAAATACAAAGGCTTCCAGTTGATTTCGTACCCGTACGCGAGGACTACAAGCGGATAGCCGGTAGCAGCCGTATATAAGTAATGTTTCGCTCCCGCTCCAAATCCTTTTTTTTTATTTTTTTTCGATCGGTTGGTTTTATTGGCTACTGTAACTATGAATTTCTCTCGAGTATGAATGCTATAAATGCGACAATTTTCTTTTCTTATTACTTACGAATCACTCAGACAGGCAATTTACGATCCTTTACTTTACCACCTTCAATTCCACCCGTCTGTTTTGTGCCCTATTTGCCGAGTTTGTATTTGCCACCAAGGGCACCGAAGAGCCATAGCCCTTCACCACAAGCTGCGAATCCTTCAAACCCCGCGATACCAGATACACCTTCACAGCATTCGACCTATCCAACGACAGTTTATCGTTATGCGCACTATCGCCAGTATTATCAGTATGGCCGCCTATTTCGACAGTAATACCTCCATGCGCAAGCAATAACTTGGCAATACGATTCAATTCCGGATACGATTCTGATTTTAGCGCAAAAGCGTCTGTGTCAAAAAACAAATTGTTCATCCGTATGGGGCGGCCATCGTTCATTTCCTGAATCGACTCCAACACAATTTCCTGGCTATAATCTACTGACTCTTTTTGTGTTCTCAGATCGAAAGCCACCGAACTTGGGAAATAATTCTCTTTCTCCACAAAACAACCGTAATGTCTGCCCAAAGGCACAACCAAGAAAAACTTACCATCCTTGGGGTCGGTTTCGGCCTTCCCTATAAGTTTACCTGTCACCAAATCTTCCCAACGAATTGTTGCCGCCAGTGGCGTACCCGCCGAATTCACGATCCTTCCGTTGATAGTTGCAATTTTCTGCGGACGCAGTTTTTGTGGCATATTCATAATGTACAAATCGTAATTCAATACTTCGCGAGCAGCAAAATACGCTCTTTCGCCCGAGGTACTTATTTTATAGCCCCAATCATCAAAAACGGTATTAATGTCTTTCCCTAAGTTTATCGGTTCCGACCAATCTGTCCAAGTACTATCATTCAAGCGTGTGGTTTTGAATATATCTAAACCCCCAAGGCCGCCCAATCCGTCGGAACTAAAATACAGCGTTTTCATATCGGGGTGTAAGAAAAGGCCACGTTCGCAGAAAGGCGTGTTGAGCGTAGGGCCTAAGTTCACGGGTGCAGACCAATCGTCGCCAACACGAAATGCCGCATACATATCTACATTTCCAAAAGACCCACCCGCATAATTCTCGTTGGCCGAATGGTACAAACCTTGGCCTCCGGGCCGATCGGACACAAATAACAACACATTGCCGTCGCTCGAAATCTGTGCTTCGCCTTGCCAATATTGCGAATTAATCGTTTCTCCAATTTTTTTGGGAATCCCCCAACCTTTTTCGCCGAGTGTACTGTAAAACAATTGTCGGTTCCTGAAAAAGATCAAGATAGAGCCGTCTGACGAAACCGAAAGTGGTGCTTCGTAACCGTCTATCGTATTGAGTTCTTTCAGTGGTTTTGGTTTTTGCCACACGCCCTTTTTCTTCTCCGCCACAAAAATATCTTCCAAACCCATTCCATCAGATCGCGAATAGGCGCAAAAGAACAATTTGGACTCGTCGCCAGAAATTACAGGAATGTACTCATTACTGGAGGTGTTAATTGAGTCGCCTTCTATTTTTTTTATTTCTACATCCAATTTGGGAGCTTCCAAAATTTCTTTGAGCGATTTAATACGCGCATCATCTACGGGGAAATATCCAGCAAATTTATTGAGTATTTCCAAACTTTTTTTCCAATTTTTAACCGAAATAGAAGGAGTCAACAAACGCTGAAGTACATTAAATGCTATTTGTTTACGTTTGCCTGCCTTTACGATATACGCCTCGTAACTGCTTACCAACATTTCGTTGTAGCCTTTATCGAGTTGAAGAGAGTTTGCCATTTCGCAGAAAACAATTTCGGGGCGTATGATACTGTCGGGGAGGTTTGCTCGCGGAAAATCCCTTTCAAATCTGGCAACCGAGCCGGGGTCGCCATCTTGGGTATATACCCGCAATTTATTGAAGTAAAACTTATTTTTCCACTGTCTTACAGTATCAGCCTCGGGTGAATCTTTAAACTTGGCGATAAATAAATCATAAGCCTCAAGTGAAGAATACTCGCGCAATTTCTTAATTTCTATTTTTGCCTCTGAATCCAATTTCCATTTATAAACCCCGGCATTTACGAAATTCTTTGTGAAATTCTCATGTTTTTCAGGTGTAGGGTCGTTCTTCAGATCGTTGTAGGCTGTGAGTTGAATCAGACTGTCTATTGAAAAAA
>JBDKHP010000399.1:0-17057 GCA_039797645.1 Bacteroidota bacterium | reverse complement strand
TACGGATCTGGACATATTTCTGAGTTTAGCTATCATCTTCGGACACAATGGGTTGGTTTTGAGGGAGCGCCCAATACGCAATCTGTATTGTTTGATACACGTATTGCCACAAACGCGGGTTTGGGCTTGGGGGTTTTGATTGACAATGCAGGTGGGTATCAATCAACAGTTTGTCATCTTGGGTATGGATACCATCTTCGATTTCGTGGAGTGGGAGTCGGGCTGGGGTTGAGTTTGGGGTTGAAAAATAGTTTGTATGATCCCAGTAGGCAAACCGCTGAAAATCTGTCAGACCCTCTACTTACTCAAGGAATTCTGAGTTCGGGCTGGATCCCAGAACTAAATGTTGGGGTGGTATTTCATGCGAAGAATTATTATGTGGGAGTTTCTGCCAGAGAGCTACTTCCAGATGCAAGCCTTGGTGGGGCAACTTACGAAAGCCAAAGTGAATTAGCCTATAGCCTTATGGGTTCAAAAGCAATGCAAATTTCGCATAATAACGAATTTCAGATAAGTGTCTTAATACAATACTCTAATGTTGAAAAACTGTTGTATGTAATACATGGTGACTACCAATTGTATGAAACTTTTAGTACAGGGTTGGGAATCAGACACAATGATGCCTTGTTTGCGACGTTTGGTTTCAAATATAAAAGTCTTTCGGTACTGTACGCCTACGAGTATGGTATATCTTCATTTTCTAGGGCTGCATCGAGTCATGAATTGGCACTAAAGTATGCGATTCGGGCAATAAGTCGTTGTAAACCAGTGTACAGAACACTTCTTCAGAAACATATCGGATTTGGTTTTTAGATTGTCGGTTATTGGCTTACTGCGTTGGGTGCAATTATGGCTTTGTCGTTTCGGAGCGCAAAAATATTGTTATAGAAACTTGCCATTTTTTCTAGTATTTCAGCAATGCCCTTAGCATTTTTACGGTGGGTTATAGGAAATTGTGAAATCAAACTTTGCAATCGAGCAATGTCAATTGCATATTCATCTGCGTTGGTTTGGTTGAGTAGCACGATTGCAATCTCTTGGGTTTTATCAATTAGCGCAATCAAATCGGGAGTCTCATTCTGGGTGGCAGTTGTGCGCAACTGAGCTGAAAACGAATTGATTTGATTGATGGGATCTGGTGCCAAATTTACAGCTTTTGTTTGGTTGGCGTGAAGTGCCAAATTTACATAGAAGAAGATAAATATCAGGCTAATAGTGCGCGTTAGACTTAGGTTGTTCATAACTGAGGTTTTTGTTGTGAATGATATTAATACACTCTGATAATTAGGGCAAAATTACAGTTTTATCTTCGTACAGTCAACTATACCTTGCAAATAAGACAGCTGAATTTCAGTTTATGTGATGGTGCGATTGCAATGTGGGACTTTTGGATGCGTCTGTAATCTCATTTCAGGGGAACGACAGACTTAGATCGAACAGTCGTGGCTTATAGGCTTGGCGACTGGGCTTCATGGCCGTAGGCCAACTGGTGCGTTCGCCCCGCCTGACTATGGCGTGGGTTTGAAAATAAGCCGCACGGTCTAGCCCGGATAGTAGCGGTAGCCCACAGCAAGGTGATGCAATGGCCTTTTTTACAGCGGTTTGATTGAAATACTCAGGCGGCCAAGTGATTTCGTTCCCGTTTGCGAGGACTACAAGCGGATAGCCGGCAGCGGGGCTTATTTGAAATGTTTGGCATCCGCTCCTTATCTTTATTTTTTTTGCTCTGGCTATTTAGTGTTTCATGTGAATGAGCGCAAGACCTAGTGCACTTTGAGTCTGTTGGGGCGACAATATCAATTTCTTACTTTTCATTTCTTGCCTTCGTTTTTACCAACTTTGATACAAGAGCCAAATTACAAAATACGGATAAGGTCTATAACTAGAACCTTGCAGATAAATGAGTAAAATAATGTTTAGGTGCTGTAGCCTAACAATATTTGTTGTGGTGGCTACTGGCTCTTAGCAGTAGTCCACGGGAGGGAAGTCTGTTAGTTGGTTGTCGCTGTATTTCAATGTAGTGGGATGTACAATACGTCGGAAGATCTTCGGCGGATTGCAATATACATTATTCTATTCCGACTTCTGGTGCTTTCAGCTAAAGGAATTAGTCCGGTTTTTGGAATTCTGTGTTCAAGGTATGTTACCATTTTGCGATGAGTTGAAGTTTGAGTTCGTGCTTGCGGCTGCCAGGAATAATGTCGTAACCACTGCCAAGTTCCGAGCGGTCTGGTTGGAAGGTATAGGCCCAACGTATGCCAATACGATAATACTTGCTGATCTTGTACTCGGCTAGTAAGTTAGTTCGGATACCATTGCCAATGAGTGCTGGTACAGAGAATCCATATAGTAGATCGTTTTCGTAGGTGTATATTCGTGTGTCGAACACTGTTTGGAATACACAAAATCGGGCGATGCACTTGAGGTTGGTCGATTCGGATTTCCAGATCAATTCTTGGTAAGCCATCCAGCCTACAAGCTTTATTGAATCGGAAAAGAAGCTACATTCTATTCGAGTACGGGAATTCAAATTTTGTTGAATTTGGCTCTTGAGTTCAAGTCTTGCGCTGTATTTATGGGCATCAATCTGAGATTTTAGTCCAGAAATATTGCCAGATATATTGTTCGTTTTGGTTTCGTATTTAATTCGTGCATTTGCGGACCAGTTCTTGTTGCCTTCGTACGTAACTCTGCACATATATTCATGTCCGAAACTCGGCATATCGGTGTAATATCGAAGCCAAGGGAATCGGAATGCATCGGCATAACAGGCTACAGACCAAAATGGTAGGGGATGGAGAATCGCTCCGATATACAGTCCTTTTTCATTCCGCAGTGACGAACTAGATTCGCTGAATGCACTTGCAAAAGGTGCTGTATATTGCGGGGAGTAGTCGCGGTATTGCACACTAAAATCCAAGTATTTACCTGTATTGAAATCTGCACCATGTAGCATTGCCGCCGCGCCGAGATGGTTTGTTGCGATTTCTCCATATAAGGATATATTAGAGAGGTGCTTGTAATAGTCCACTGCTAAATTTCCACCCTGTTGTCCATAATGCCAGAGGTCAGACAGTGTTCGGTTGGTGGAAAAATTGTTGTTGTATCTGTATGCTAAAGCAGACACCCCAAGTTTTAGATTTTTTGCTGTGAAGCCATAGTGGACACCCGTTGTGGCTAAAATGAGTCGGTCTTCGCCAGCAATTTCAGATTCCGTGCGATGCAATCCTGAACTTTGTTCCGAATTTGTCTCGATTTCGCCCAAGTCTGTTTCTGTAGCAGAAGCGTCGATGGGATGGTAGGATATAAATGCCGAAATTAGATGTTTGCGGTTTTGGTACTGATAGGCAACACCCCGAAAGAACGCATTCTCGTCAGAGCTTCCATACCGTTTCAGCCCTTGTGGTACCTTTTTGATGCTCGTTACGATGTCGGTTTTCGAGAGCGAGAAGCCGCCCCAACAGGCGAGTCCTTGGCCCCATTGAATTGCATAATCTCCCACTACGACTTTATAGTTTCCCCCAGGATGGTACTCCCAATAAAAAGAGTAGAAATCAAAACCTTTGGCGTTTTCTAGTTCCAAAAAACGTTCCCCTGCATCATTTTCAGCAGTAATACCGACTGAGAATTTTTGTTCTTCAATTCGAAGTTTGGAGTAAAGCTTCCACGGATAGCCCGAATATTTCTCTTTCGTATAAGCTTCCGAAAGAGGCAAAACAGTTTGTACACGACCAATCCAAAGATTTGGTTTGTAAGTCACACGTTTTTTCTTTTGTAAACCTGTTATATAGGTAAAGAGGGCCAAGCGTTCTGCATCGAGTTGCGAGAATCCTTTAATGTAAGGAATTTCGTAATAGGAAAGCATCGGTTTCGATCTGTCCAAATAATCCAGTAATGCCTCAATTTGCCAGTCTGTGAGGAATACCAGATTCTCTAAGTTTCTGACATTTGCAGCATTAATATCAAAAGGAGCAGCCGCCGCAGCGTTCAGTTGCATTAGTAACTCTTCGGGCGACTCTTCAGTTTCTGTCTCACGAATGAGCGATTGTACCAAATTTTGCACCGCATCTTGGGTGTCAGGGTTTGGGTTTTCGCTCAATTGAGCCAGCGTTCTAATACCCATTAGCCACAAAAGACATAGAAGCAAGCATTTACTTCGGCCCATAACTTACCGAAATTTGAGGCGTATAACCCAACGGATCTACCCGAGAAAAAGCCACGTCGTAGTGCCATTTTTTTGTAAAAAAACCAATCCCAACCGATTGGCTAAAAGGTCGGGAGGCAATGCCACAGCGTATCGCAACCGACTTTCGCAAATCGTAAGCAATCCCCATTTTGAAATTTGTGAACGATTCGGAAACCACTTTGTCGGCAGTAAGGGATCCGCACAAAAACTTGTTGAATTCGTATTGAACGCCAAACGAAACCCGCGACGGAATTTTACTGTCGGGTTCGTCCGACAACTGTTGCGATACAAGATTTGATATATGAAGCCCCACCATCAATTTTTTTAACGGGTAACACTGGGCACCAAACTCGGCAGCGAAAAATGTTTTCTTGCCATACTCATCGCCAAAGCCTACGGTAAAAGACCCCACTTTCATACCCAGCGAAAACCTTTCAGGAACAATCCACCTTCCAAACCCTAGTTGCATTAAATATTCATGATAATTGGGATTTCCATAATTACCCAAAACAAGGCCAAAACCACCCAGCGTATTGCCAAAAACAAACACAGCAGTTTGCGTAGCCAGCTCCTTTATTGCGAAACGATTCTCGAAATACATCCCACTGGCGAAGCCATTTACGCTCGACATCCCAGCCGGATTTGTCGAAGCTGCCCACAATCCAGTGGTGGTTGCAATAGGGTTTCCCACAGCCATATTGGCCGCACCACTCGTGGGTTCCCAAGTTTGAGCAACACTAAATCCCGAGAATCTGAGCATACAAATCGCTACAAATATAAGGCGCAAATAGTAGTTGCCAATTTTTAGTAAAGAACACCGATCGTGTAGCCAGACAGACTTTACCATCGTAAAAAGTTTCGAGTTTTGGACCAGACCAAATAAGGAAAAGTACATAAATGCCCGAAGCGCAATTCGGACAGCAGTGTGTATCAACACAAAAAACTTCGTGGCAGCACAAAACGAAGGCATAGCGATAGGCTTAAGTAAACGATGGGTGAGTTATTTCTGAAAAGGCAACCGTTCAGGCTAACCAATGAAAGAAAAAAACCAATCGAAAATAGAAAAAAAAACATTAATTATTCCAACGTATGCTCCTAATAATTTCATCACGAATTCGAATTAATCAGATCCGAATATCAACCCATGCCAACAAAAAAAATTAAAATAATAATAAGGAGCTGTAGCTCAACAATATTTGTAAAGGCTGCTACCGGCTCTTAGCAGTAGTCCTCGCAGGGAGCCCTGTCAATTGGCCACTTACGTATTTCAATTCAGCCGCAGCACGAATGGCCGCTACTGTACGTGCTGTGGGCTACTTGCCGCGATCCGGGCTAGTTCGTGCCTGCTGTTTTTCAATTATACGCCGTAGGTTTGTTAGGCTGATACTTTAATTTTAGCTTAGGCTATGTGGTATTCTTGTTGTGTTCTGAAGGTGTCGTTTGTGCTATATTTCAACGACTTGTTCTTACAATTGGCGGGACAAACCAATTAGTGAGATTCCTGAGGATGGAACCTTGGAAGATTTTTGTTGCAAGGCCATCGGCCAAAGTCCTGGTTTGCCCAGCGCACTTACGGCGTTGCAAATGGTACAGCCATCCCAACTCGCCCAGATTGAAACAAGTATCCTGCAGCCGAGCTGTCGTGGCCTTGCGAGCAGGGGGATGCAAGGGCGGCCAAGTGATACCGATCCTGCGAAAACTACAGCTAAGAGCCGGTAGCCGACGTGATTAATAATGTTGGGTTGCAGACCCTTCTCCTTTTCTTGTTTTGTTGGCAGGGAGGTTCGGGAAGAAAAAAACGAAAATTCGTTCGGCTTGTTGTCTGAATTTACTGGAGCGCAGACTTAGAACGAATTTTCGGAAACTGTCTTTTTAGATAACACTTTCAAAATCGCTATTCGGATCTGAATTGTTTGGTTCGTCGGAGGCAGATGTATACGGTATAACGTCTATTATCGGACTTTCAACTATGCTCGGTAACTCGAAGGGAATAATCATTTCTTTGAGCGATTCCTGAGCCCTGTCGTATGCAGTTCGCGCATTGTCGGCTGTGATGAGCATATAGTTGTTTACTTTTTTTTCTTTGCCGCTTTCGGGGTCAACGTCGATGTAGCTGAGTTTGCATTTGAACCAGCGGTCGCCGTCTTCGTAGGGGTACACTTCGGTAATATTTGATTTGGAAATGCTTTTAACGAGAAACTCGCCACTTATCATTTCTTCGAGGGTTTTGTATATCCGCTCTTCGGCTTCGCTAAAAGTGATTGCGTCTATAAGGTAAGGTTCGGTTACTTTTTTATTCTTTCCGCTTTTTTGGTCAATTTTCTCGTAACGTACTTTGCATTCAAACCAGCTGTTCATGTGTGAAATATTTATAGAGTTATTTTCGAGGATCAAATTTATTAAAAAAATATGGGTTGTGCCACATTAGGCAAATATAAGGTGTAAAATTTGGGAATAAAAGTGTAACTTCGCGCACTGAATTTTGTCGCAGAATTATATGCTGTGCAGGGTTTCATATTCTGTGCAAAAATATGGTTATGTGTTTAATTGTGTGCGAATTCGGGTGATTGCTTGTAATAACAGAATATTGTTATACCTTTGCACACCCAATTTAGCGGTGGAATTTATCATAATAATAAATGTCTATATGCCTACAATTCAGCAGTTAGTAAGGAAGGGTAGAAAGAAAATCGACGACAAAAGTAAAGCCCCAGCTTTGGATGCATGTCCACAGCGAAGAGGTGTTTGTACGCGCGTTTACACTACTACTCCTAAGAAACCAAACTCAGCGATGCGAAAAGTTGCACGTGTGAGATTGACGAATAACAAAGAAGTAAACGTTTACATTCCAGGTGAGGGTCACAACTTACAGGAGCACTCAATTGTTTTAGTACGTGGTGGCCGGGTGAAAGATTTACCAGGGGTACGTTATCACATGGTACGCGGAACTCTAGATGCGTCTGGTGTTGATGGAAGAAGACAACGTCGTTCGAAATACGGGGCGAAACGTCCGAAACCTGGAAAACCTGGAGCACCTGCAGCACCTGCAACTAAATCAAAGAAAAAATAAGGAAAGATGAGAAAGGCCAAAGCCAAAAAAAGAGTATTGTTACCTGATCCTAAATTTAGCGATCAGCTGGTTACTCGTTTTGTAAACAACCTTATGTACGAAGGCAAGAAAGGTCTTGCTTTACAAGTATTTTACGATGCACTTGATATCGTAGAGCAAAGAGGTAAAGCAATCGAAAAAGCACCTCTTGATATTTGGAAAAAAGCATTGGAGAATATTACTCCGCAGGTAGAAGTTAAGAGCCGTCGTGTAGGTGGTGCAACTTTTCAGGTGCCGATGGAAATTCGTCCGGACAGAAAAGTGTCTATCAGTATGAAGAACTTGATCAAATATGCGCGATTGAGAAACGGAAAATCAATGTCTGATAAATTAGCAGCAGAGATTTTGGCAGCGTATAACGAAGAGGGTGCCTCATTCAAAAAGAAAGAAGATACACACCGTATGGCAGAGGCTAACAAAGCATTTGCACACTTTAGATTTTAATTAAAAAAGTTCTGGTTTAGCGATGGCACAAGATCTAAATTTTACGAGAAATATTGGTATTATGGCGCATATTGATGCAGGTAAGACAACTCTTACTGAGCGTGTGCTATTTTATACAGGTTTGACTCACAAAATCGGTGAGGTTCACGATGGAGCAGCAACTATGGACTGGATGGTTCAGGAGCAAGAGCGCGGAATCACAATCACATCGGCTGCAACAACTACTTTTTGGAAGTATAATGACCAAGAGTATAAAGTTAATATTATTGACACACCAGGACACGTTGACTTTACTGTAGAAGTAGAGCGTTCTTTGCGTATTTTGGATGGTGCAGTTGCAGTTTTTTGTGCAGTGGGTGGCGTTGAGCCTCAATCTGAAACAGTTTGGCGTCAGGCTAATAAATACAATGTCCCTCGTATGGGTTTTGTGAATAAGATGGACCGAGCTGGTGCTGACTTCTTTAGTGTTGTTGAACAAGTTCGTTCGCGTTTGGGTGCAAATCCTGTTCCTTTGGTTATTCCAATTGGAGCTGAAGAAACATTCAAAGGTATTGTTGACTTGATTGAGAATAATGCCATTTTGTGGTATGATGATGAAGCAAAGGGTTTAACCTTTGAAGTAGTTCCAATTCCTGAAGATTTGGTAGGAATTGCTGCTGAATGGCGCGAAAAACTTATGGAATCTGTTGCTGAATCTGATGAGTCGTTGCTTGAGCGTTATTTCGAAGCTCCAGAAACAATTACGCCCGATGAGATTCGCTCTGCTATTCGTAAGGCTACTCTTAAAATGTCAATCATCCCAATGATGTGTGGTTCAGCATTTAAGAATAAAGGTGTACAACGACTGTTAGATGCAGTAGCTTGTTTCTTGCCTAGCCCTATGGACGTAGGTAGTGTTACAGGTATTAATCCTGAGACCGATGAAGAGGTTACACGTAGCCCTTCTACTACAGAACCTTTAGCTGCTTTGGCATTTAAAATTGCAACCGATCCTTTCGTTGGTCGTTTGGCATTTACTCGTGTGTATTCGGGTGTAATTACTGCGGGTTCTTATGTGTTGAATACACGTACTGACAAAAAAGAGCGAATTTCACGTTTGTATCAGATGCATGCAAACAAACAAAATCCACGCGATTTGATCGAGGCTGGTGATATTTGTGCTGCTGTTGGTTTTAAGGATATTCGTACAGGTGATACACTTTGTGATCCAGAAAATCCAATTATTTTGGAATCAATGGACTTTCCAGATCCTGTTATCGGGATTGCGATTGAGCCTAAAAGCCAGAAAGATATGGATAAATTGGGTCACGCATTGTCTAAATTGGCTGAAGAGGATCCAACCTTCAAAGTTAAAACTGATGAAGATACTGGCCAAACTGTTATCAGTGGTATGGGTGAACTCCATTTAGAGATTTTGGTAGATCGTCTGCTTAGGGAATTTAAGGTAGAATGTAACCAAGGTCAACCTCAAGTAACTTACAAAGAGTCTATTACACGTACAGTTGATCATCGTGAGGTTTACAAAAAACAAACTGGTGGTCGTGGTAAATTTGCCGATATTGTGGTGAAAGTAGGCCCCGTTGAAGGAGATGAAAAAGGTTTTGTATTTGTTAACGAGATTAAAGGTGGTAACATTCCGAAAGAATTTGTGCCTTCAATCGAAAAGGGTTTCCGAGAAGCTATGAAAAATGGCCCACTTGCAAACTATGTAGTTGAAAATATGAAGGTACGGTTGCTAGATGGTTCTTTCCATGCAGTCGATTCAGATCAGTTGTCGTTTGAAATCGCAGCTCGTTATGCATTTAGAGCAGCAACGGCTAAGGCTGGACCAACACTTCTTGAACCTATTATGGCTATGGAGATTGTTACTCCAGAAGAATCAATGGGCGATGTTATTTCTGACTTGAACAAACGTCGTGGATTGATTTCTGGGATGGATTCAAAGGCGGGTGCTAAAGTGATAAAAGCTAAAGTGCCATTGTCTGAATTATTTGGATACGTAACTGCCTTACGTACGAATACCTCCGGACGTGCAAGTTCTACAATGGAGTTTTCTCACTACGAAGAGGTTCCAAGCTCACTTGCAAAAGAGGTTATTACTAAAGCTAATGGAAAAGTAGATTTAATAAAGTAATACAAATGAGTCAGAAAATTAGGATAAAGCTCAAGTCTTACGACCATAATCTTGTCGATAAATCGGCAGAAAAAATCGTTAAGACTGTGAAGACTACAGGTGCCGTGGTTAGTGGTCCAATTCCACTTCCCACCCATCGTCGGATATTTACGGTTTTGCGTGCGACTTTCGTAAACAAAAAATCCCGTGAACAATTTCAGTTGTCTTCATACAAACGTTTAATAGACATCTATAGTACTACTCCACGCACCATCGATGCTTTGATGAAGCTAGAATTACCTAGTGGCGTAGAAGTAGAAATCAAAGTTTGATTTGATAAAAAGGGAAAGTAATGCCTGGTATAATCGGAAAAAAAATCGGAATGACTTCCGTGTTCAGTGAAGATGGGAAAAGTATCCCATGTACTGTAATTGAGGCTGGCCCTTGTGTTGTTACACAGGTACGCACAGTCGAAAAAGATGGTTACGAATCGGTACAGTTAGCATTTGACTCTATGAAAGAGAAGAATTCAACGAAACCACTTATCGGCCATTTTAAGAAAGCGAATACACAACCTAAACGCAAAGTAGTTGAAACAAAATCTTTCGATGAAGTTGTGAATTTAGGCGATGTGATCACAGTCGATGCTTTCAAAGATATTCTATTTGTAGATATCGCAGGCATAAGCAAAGGTAAAGGTTTTCAAGGTGTTGTAAAACGCCATGGTTTTGCTGGTGTGGGAGGTCAAACTCACGGACAACACAACCGTGGGAGAGCACCAGGTTCTATTGGGGCGTCTTCGTTTCCATCGCGTGTATTTAAAGGTATGCGTATGGCAGGACGTACTGGTGGCGATCGTGTTAAGGTCGAAAATTTACAGGTTATCAAAATAATGCCCGAGAGCAATATTTTGATAATAAAAGGCTCTGTGCCAGGTTCAAAAGGTTCATACTTAATTATTGAAGACTAATGGAATTAGCTATCTTAAACAAGTCGGGTGTTGACACAGGAAGAAAAGCTGTACTAAGTGATTCGATTTTTGTGGTAGAACCCAATGATCATGCAATTTACTTAGATGTAAAGCAGTATTTGGCGAATCAACGTCAAGGCACGCACAAATCGAAACAACGAGCTGAAATTTCAGGGAGTACACGCAAACTGAAAAAACAAAAAGGTACTGGTGGCGCCCGTGCAGGTTCTATTAAATCGCCTGTATTCCGTGGTGGTGGTCGTATATTTGGGCCACAACCTCGTGATTATGCTTTTAAATTGAACAAAAAGTTAAAGAGATTAGCTCGTCGCTCTGCTTTTTCTTATAAGGCACAAAACAATAAGATTCTTGTCGTTGAGAATTTGTTGTTGGATGCACCAAAGACAAAAGAAATGGTGTTGTTGCGAAACAACCTAAAAATTGAGGATAAAAGACTACTAATCTTATTGCCAGACCAGAATAAAAACGTATATTTGTCGTCGCGCAATTTACAGGGTGTTGATGTTTTAAAAGCCTCAGAAGTAAGCACTTATGATGTTATGCGTGCAGGATCTATACTTTTAGTTGAAGGTTCAATAGAGGTTCTGGAGCAAGTTTTAAAAGCATAAAGAGGGAACAATGGACATAATTAAAAAGCCCATCGTCACAGAGAAGTTTACCAAATTAAGCGAAAAGCTAAATCGTTACGGTTTTGTAGTAAGCCTGAAGGCTAACAAACTGGAGATTAAAAAAGCGGTTGAAGAACTCTATGGCGTTACAGTAGCAAGTGTAAATACCTTGCGGACTAGTGGAAAGAATAAATCTCGGTTTACAAAAACTGGAGTGATTGCAGGAAAAACAAAAGCATATAAAAAGGCTTTTGTAACACTGGCCGAAGGTCAAAAAATTGATTTTTATAGCAATATTTAAGTACAATGGCGGTAAGAAAACTAAAACCGGTTACACCCGGTCAGAGACACAAAATTGTCAACACTTTCGAAACTATTACCACCGATAAACCCGAGAAATCGTTATTGGTACCGCTTAAGAAAACTGGTGGTAGAAATAGTTCTGGTAAAATGACTATGCGAAATCGTGGTGGTGGTCACAAACGTAAATATCGTTTGATCGACTTTAAACGCGATAAGGAAGGGGTATCAGCAATTGTTAAGTCAATTGAATATGATCCGAATCGTACTGCGAGAATCGCATTAGTAGAGTATCAGGATGGTGAAAAGAGGTATATTGTTGCCCCTAATGGTTTGAAAGTAGGTCAGGAAGTTAATTCTGGCGTAGGTTCGACACCTGAGGTTGGTAATGCATTATATCTCTCGGAAGTACCCCTAGGTTCAATAATTCATAACATTGAACTACAGCCGGGAAGGGGAGCTGTCTTAGCTCGGAGCGCAGGAGCATTTGCACAGCTATCTGCCAGAGATGGCAAGTACGCTATCATCAAACTACCTTCAGGTGAAAGCCGGATGGTATTGGTAACATGTAAGGCCACGATTGGAGTTGTATCGAATTCTGATCATCAGTTAGAGCGTTCGGGTAAAGCAGGTCGCTCACGTTGGTTAGGTAGACGTCCGCGAGTTCGAGGTGTTGTAATGAACCCAGTTGATCACCCTATGGGTGGTGGTGAGGGACGCTCATCGGGTGGACACCCACGTTCACGTAAAGGTTTATTGGCAAAAGGTTTCAAAACCCGTTCGCTTAAGAAACATTCGGATAAGTATATCATCGAAAAACGTAAAAAGTAAAACTGATTAATTATGAGCCGTTCGCTAAAAAAAGGGCCTTATATTGATGTCAATTTGGAGAAAAAAGTTCTAGCTATGAATTCTACTTCAAAAAAGTCTGTAGTAAAGACTTGGTGTAGAGCTAGCATGATATCACCAGATTTTGTAGGCCATACCATTGCTGTGCATAATGGCAATAAATTTATTCCAGTGTATGTAACTGAGAATATGGTTGGTCATAAACTAGGTGAGTTCTCTCCAACTCGAACATTTCGGGGTCACGGTGGAAACAAAAAGAAAAAATAGGATGAGAGTTGCAGTGAATTGCACCGAGAAAACAAAAAATTAAGATGGGAGCAAGAAAACATCTAAAAGCAGAGGAAGCTAAAGAGCAAAGGAAGTCGCAGTTCTTTGCGAAATTACGCAATGTCCCTACTTCGCCTCGAAAAATGCGTTTAGTAGCAGACCTGATCAGAGGTATGGATGCTGCTAGAGCGCTAGAAGTACTAAGATATAACCCTAAGGAGGCTTCTGGTCGTTTGGAAAAACTGTTGCATTCAGCAATTTCAAACTGGCAACAGAAGAACCAAGGAGAGCGATTGGAAGATGCCCAACTTTATGTGAAGACTATATTTGTAGATTCAGGTAGGGCTCTGAAACGATTGAGACCAGCACCACAAGGTCGTGCTTATCGTGTTAGAAAACGCTCCAATCACGTAACCATCGAGTTGGGTAATCGTGTAAATGAGAGTGAAGTACAATCGTCAAACTAAGAGCAATGGGACAAAAGGTAAATCCGATATCCAATAGGTTAGGTATCATAAGAGGCTGGGATTCAAATTGGTATGGTGGCAATAACTACGCAGATAAACTAGTGGAAGATAATAAAATTAGAAAATATTTGCAGGCTCGTTTAGCCAAAGCAAGTATCTCTAGAATTGTTATTGAGCGTACGTTGAAATTGGTTACTGTAACAGTAAGTACTGCTCGCCCAGGTATTATTATCGGCAAAGGTGGACAGGAAGTTGATAAGCTAAAAGAAGAGTTAAAAAAGCTCACGGGTAAAGACGTTCAAATCAATATCTTTGAGATTAAACGTCCTGAATTAGATGCTGTGATTGTTGCAAATAATGTAGCAAGACAATTAGAAGGCCGTATGGCTTATCGTCGTGCTATTAAAACTTCAATCGCTTCTACTATTCGAATGGGAGCAGAAGGTATAAAAGTTCAGATTTCTGGTCGATTGAATGGTGCTGAGATGGCACGATCTGAGATTTATAAAGAAGGCAGAATACCTTTGCACACACTACGTGCAGATATTGATTATCACTTGGCTGAAGCAATGACTAAAGCTGGATTGATTGGTATTAAAGTATGGATTTCAAAAGGCGAACGTTATGGTAAAGTCGATTTGATGCCTAATTTTACTGCCAAAAACACCAAAAAGAGTGGTAAAAGACGTAAAAATTAATTTTTGCAAAGCTTTTTAACATGTTACAACCAAAAAGGACAAAATACAGAAAGCAGCAAAAGGGGAGAATGAAAGGTGATGCTCAGCGCGGAAGTCAGTTAGCATTTGGTTCATTCGGTATTAAAACCCTAGAATCTGAGTGGATTACAGGCCGTCAGATTGAAGCTGCGAGGGTTGCAGTAACTCGTTATATGCAACGTCAAGGACAAATTTGGATAAGAATATTTCCAGATAAACCGATTACTAAAAAACCAGCTGAGGTTCGTATGGGTAAAGGTAAAGGTGCACCTGAAATGTTTGTTGCTCCAGTAACTCCAGGTCGTATAATCTTTGAAGCTGAAGGTGTTCCTTTGGCCGTTGCCCGTGAGGCACTTAGATTGGCAGCACAGAAGTTACCTGTGAAAACTCAGTTCATTGTAAGACGAGATTACGAAGAAACGACAACAGTTGAATAATGAAAAATAGCGAAATTAGGGAATTGTCCAATCAAGAAGTTGCAGAGCGTATCGTTGAAGTTAAGGCTCAATTAGTTAAGCTCAGACTTAACCATGCAATTACACCTTTAGAAAATCCCAATCAGATTAAAAACGTACGTAGGACTATCGCACGTTTAATTACCGAGCAGTCTGCTCGGACAAGAGTAACAAACGCTTAATATAACGGCTAATGGAAGATATCAAACGTAACCTCCGTAAAGAGCGTATAGGTGTTGTTGTCAGCAATAAGATGGAAAAGTCTATTGTTGTTGCCGTTAAGCGTAAAAAAAAGCATCCTATTTACGGGAAATTCGTTAATCAGACGAAGAAATTTACCGCTCACGATGATAAGAATGAATGCAATATCGGCGATACTGTATTGATTATGGAAACACGTCCGTTGAGCAAAACAAAGAGATGGCGATTAGTAGAAATCTTAGAAAGAGCTAAGTAATCATGATTCAGCAAGAAACAAGATGTGCAGTTGCAGATAATAGTGGCGCAAAAGAAGTACTCGTAATTCGAGTACTTGGCGGTACAGGTAAGAGGTATGCTTCACTAGGAGACAAAGTAGTTGTTGCTGTGAAAAATGCACTCCCCTCAGGTGAGGTTAAAAAAGGTAGTGTGTCAAAAGCAGTAGTAGTTCGTACACGCAAAGCTGTAAGACGAGCCGATGGTTCTTATATACGTTTTGATGACAATGCCGTTGTACTATTGAACAATGCCGGCGAAATGAGAGGTACTCGTATTTTTGGCCCAGTTGCTAGAGAATTACGTGGTGCCAATATGAAGATCATTTCTCTTGCGCCTGAAGTATTGTAATCAAAAAAAAGTAGAGGAGATGAAACTTCACATTAAAAAGGGCGATTTAGTTTTCGTAAACGCCGGTAAGAACAACGGGATGAAGGGCAAAGTATTGCAAGTTTTTCCTGAAAAACAGAGGGCAATTGTGGAAGGTATTAATTTGGTGAAGCGTCACACTAAACCAAATAATGCACATCCAAATGGAGGTATTATTGAACAGGAGGCTTCTATCCACATTTCTAACCTTATGCTTGTTGACCCAGAAACAGGGCTTCCAACTCGTATTGGCCGCCGTTTAGACGCAAATAATAAATTAGTGCGTTACGCTAAAAAATCAGGAAAGGAGATTAAGTAATGGAGTACGTACCATCGTTAAAGAAAAAGTACGCAGAAGAGATCATCCCTTCTCTTCAATCTGAATTTAACTACAAAAGTAGTATGCAAGTTCCAAGACTTCAGAAGATTACTATTAATCAGGGTGTTGGTAAAGCTGCAACAGACAAAAAAATTCTTGAAACAGCCTTGGCTGAATTGACTTCGATTGTTGGTCAGAAAGCAATTGCAACTGAATCAAAGAAGGATATTTCTAACTTCAAACTTCGTCGTAAGATGAAGATTGGTGCGACAGTAACTCTTCGGAGAGAAAAAATGTATGAATTTCTTGAACGTTTAATTGCAATTGCACTTCCTCGGATTAGAGATTTTCAAGGAGTTAAGAGTAAATTTGATGGTCGCGGAAATTATACTTTGGGTATAACTGAGCAGATTATTTTTCCTGAAATTGATCTTGAAAAAGTAACTTCAATTTTGGGTATGAATATTACCTTTGTGACCTCTGCAGAAACCGACGAAGAAGGTTATGCACTCCTGAAAGCATTTGGGTTGCCGTTTAAAGAAAAAAACAAAAAATAGGTTATGGCAAAAGAATCAATGAAGGCGCGCGAAGTTAAAAGAGCAAAATTAGTTGCGCGCTACGCTGAGAAAAGAAAACGTCTGAAGGAAGAAGGTGACTATGCTGCATTGCAAGCGATACCTAAAAATGCTTCACCAGTTAGATTGCACAATCGTTGTAGAATAACTGGTCGTCCTAAAGGTTATATGCGTCAATTCGGTATCAGTAGGATTACGTTTCGCGAAATGGCATCTGCAGGATTAATCCCTGGAGTTAAAAAAGCAAGTTGGTAATTTTAAGTCGAAAAGAAAATGGTAACAGATCCAATAGCAGATTATTTAACTCGTATACGCAACGCTGTAATGGCTAGTCATCGCGTTGTGGAGATTCCTGCTTCAAATTTAAAAAAAGAGATGACTAAGATCCTTTTAGATAAAGGATATATTCTTAACTACAAATTCGAGATGCCAGAGAATGGGTTCGAAACAATTAAGATTGCTTTGAAATACCATCCAGCTACAAAAACTCCAGCTATTAAAGCTCTTAAGCGTATTAGTAGGCCTGGACTTCGTCAGTATGTAGGTGCTACTGAAATACCCCGAGTACTGAATGGTCTTGGGATTGCAATTCTATCTACTTCTAGAGGCATTATGACCGATAAAGAGGCACGTGTACAGAATGTGGGTGGGGAAGTTTTATGTTACATTTATTAATGGATTGATTAATGTCACGGATTGGAAAATTACCGATAACATTACCCGCTGGCGTTACAGTACAAGTTCAACAAGACACTGTGACCGTAAAGGGTAAACTGGGGGAATTAAGCCAGACTTTAACTTCAAATATATCAATT
>JBDKHP010000398.1:0-3384 GCA_039797645.1 Bacteroidota bacterium | reverse complement strand
AATGCCCGAAAATGTGGGTACAGAATCGGGCTGGAAGTTTTACGCTTCACGCCCGTTCCTTTCAGGAATTTTCTACTGGACGGGGTTTGATTACCGTGGCGAACCAACTCCATACACTTGGCCAGCAATTTGTTCGCAGTTCGGACAACTCGATTTGTGCGGCTACCCCAAAGATATTTTCTACTACCTCAAATCGTGGTGGGGCACAGAACCTGTGCTGCACCTTGCGCCCCATTGGACATTCCCCGGTTTTGAGGGGAAAGAAATGCAAGTTACTGTCTTTAGCAATTGCGATGAGGTGGAATTGTTTGTGAACTCGAAATCGGCAGGACGACAGAATATGCCAGTAAACGGCCATTTAGATTGGAATGTTGTGTATAGACCCGGCGCAATTAAAGCCGTGGGGTATAAAAATGGCAAAAAAACGCTCACTATGCAACACGAAACGGTATCAGATCCGGTTGCGCTACGCATTTCGGCAGACAGATATGCTCTGAAATCGGGGTCTGCCGATGTAGCAATTCTCGACGTTCGTTTCGAAGACAAGCAAGGGCGAATGGATCCGACTGCAAACAGTACGGTGCATTTCGATATTTCTGGCCCAGGACGCATTATTGGTGTTGGCAACGGCGATCCCTCCAGCCACGATCCAGAGTGCTTTGCCGATCGGTATGAGATTCTTCCTTTTAGCGATTTGCGCCAGAAAGCTGTCAACTCGCTCGAATCCCGCCCCGAAGTAGCCGGTATATTTGACGCATCTTCTTGGCCAATTGCATTTTACGAACCCAGTAGATTGTGGTCCGATCACAGCGATTCGCTGCTCGTGGTACGAGGCGTGTTTGAGATTGCGCGTTTAGAAGAGGCCACGAAAGTGGTCCTACTCTCGAAAAGTATTCTGGAAAATCAAGTGATTTATGTGAACGGAAAAGCTGTTTCGGCACAGATAAAACGCGACGCAATTGGCCAAGAGTTTGTACTCGATAAAGCCTTGGTACATGAGGGGAAAAATACGATTGCCTTTGTAGGCGAGCGTATCCGCAAAAAGTACCGATGGGACGAACCCAACACGCATCCAGGCGTTGTGCAGGTGGTAACACCCGCCGAAAGAGCTTACCGTAAAACGTTTATGGGGCACGCCCAAGTACTGGTGCAAACCACCGGCGAACTGGGCACAATTGTCGTAAAAGCAACTTCCGACGGTATAAAAACTGCATCATCGGTGTTGTCGGCCATCAAATAGAATTTGCATTACCGAGTCCACTCTAACAAGTTTGTTCGCCACGAATGTACGAATTCTTATAATGTATAATACCCTGAATACATGATAGTTATTTTCACGAATATTTTTTTAAAAGAAAAAATGCTTTTTAGAGTGGACTCATTACCAGTAAAACGACAAAGGCTTCCGAATTTTGGAAGCCTTTGTTTATTCGCAAATTAGCCAAGTTTATACACGAGTTGCACGCGTTTTAGAATGGCCTCGAAGTCGATGTTCAAATCAATGAGTTTGCCACTGCGCATATCGTAAATCCAGCCGTGTACCGTAGGGTAGCCAGTCTGTACATACCTTTTTTGTACGTAAGACGTTTTAATTACATTTTCACATTGTTCAATAACGTTGAGTTCCACCAAACGGTTGTATCGTAACTCTTCGTCTGTAATCGCTTGCAGTTCTTCGTAATGCAGGCGATATACATCGCGGATGTTTTTGAGCCACATATCGAGCAAGCCCAGCGATTTTTGTTCCATCGCAGATTTCACACCACCACAACCGTAATGCCCTACCACCACGATATGCTTCACCTCGAGGGCATCTACTGCATACTGTATGCCCGACATGATATTCAGATCATTGTTAGAAACCACATTGGCGATATTTCTATGAACGAAAAGATCGCCTATTTCGAGCCCCATAATCGTATTAGCAGGCACGCGACTGTCAGAGCAGCCGATATACATAAATTCAGGATTTTGTTCTTCGTAGAGTTTGGCAAAAAATTCTCGATCGGAGCTACGTTGCTCTTTCACCCATTCCTTATTGTTCTGGAAAATCTGGGAATATTTGTCTGACATCATCTGGTTGAAATTTGTGTACGTTAGTTGCCATTGAATAGCAAACAAATATAAGAATTCTACACGATTATCAAATTAGCTATGCGCGGGTACTGGTTGTGTGGCAATAAGGAAGGCTAAAGACATATAGCTTGAAGTATCGTTTATTCTACAATCTTGGATGCAATATAAGCCCGGATTTCGGCTGTCTGTTCCGGGTGAAACCATTGGTATTCCGTATCGCGACGAAACCAGCTCATTTGGCGTTTGGCGAATCGTCGGGTGTCGCGTTGAATGAGTTCTATGGCGCGGTCGAGCTTGTATTCGCCATCGAAGTACGCAAATAGTTCCTTGTAACCCACGGTGTTGAGCGAATTCAAATGCCTGTATGGCAATACACTGCGTGCTTCTTGCTCCAAGCCTTCGGCTATCATAAGCAACACGCGTTGGTCAATTCGTTGGTAGATTTCTTCGCGCGGACGCTCCAGTGCAATTTTGTGAATTCTGAAGGGGCGTTCGCGTTTTTCGCCTGTCCGAAACTGCGAATAGGGAATACCTGTTTGGTAACTTACTTCCAATGCTTTAAGAATACGTTTGGCGTTTCCTAAATCGACCTGATCGTAAAAAACAGGATCTAAAAGTTTCAGTTCTTTGCGCAATTGTTCGATGCCTTGTTCTTGCCAGCGTTGCATTAGTTGTTGGCGCAATTCGGGATCGACTGTCGGTAAATCATCGATGCCTTGGCAAACCACATCGAGGTACATTCCCGAGCCACCGACAAGAAATACCACATCTTTGGTGCTAAAAAGCCGTTCGAGAATAGTGAGCACTTCTTGTTCGTACATGCTTACGTTGTAATAATCGGCCACTGAAATGTGCTGTATTTGGTGGTGCACCACAGCGGCCAATTGCGAGGCTGTGGGTACAGCCGTGCCAATTGCCAATTCGCGGTAGGTTTGGCGGGAATCGGCAGAAATAATCTCGGTGTTGAAGTGTTGTGCCAACAGGATACTGAGGTCGGTTTTTCCGATTGCTGTGGTACCTGTAAGTACTACCAAATGCTTCATATTCTTTTGCTTACGGTTTATTTGTGATTCTTCAAGCTAATTTTATACGGTGAGTGCAATCTGACTCAGAAAGGCCAGCGTGTCCACATTGTCGGCATAATCTACTAATTTAGGCTTTTGCGTTTCCCCAAAGGCAATGGCTTGCGGGTGACTTTGCCTCGTACCTACGATGCACTGAATCTGATCGGTTTGGGCACGCAGCCGATGGTGTACTTGTTTCAGATCGGTGTAAAATTCGTAGTGCAACACGCCGATGGGCGAATGG
>JBDKHP010000397.1:0-6039 GCA_039797645.1 Bacteroidota bacterium | reverse complement strand
CTGGTTTTGTACGTAAGCAACTGCATTTCCTATAATTTGATTGCTTATTGTAAATTCTTCGTTGGAGGGATGTCCTAAATTTTTGTTTAGGGCAAATATTACGATTGTTCCATTCTGTTCTGAATCGAAGAAACAGACTGGAATGATACTTTCAGTAGCTAAGTCTTTAGATAATTCTGTTATTTCAATTGGGTATTGTGCCGATTGTATTTCGTTTAAATTATGCTGCCTTAAATAGTTAAATATTTTTAGGGGGTTTTTTATTTGTTGTATTTTAACCGGAAAGTTTTGAATGAAATTCTTATTCGTATTACACCATTGCTGCCCAGATACAAATTGTTGTTGGTTAGCATCCCACTGTACAAAAAAGACTTGTGCTATATATTGAATTTGTGGAATTATTGCCATAATTCCATCAATAATACTGCCTTTTGACTGTTCTTTGTCGAAAATAGAAGGCTCTATAAATTGGTTGAAAAACGAAGTGAATAGACTTGAATTTACTTCTACTTTTTTCGATTTTTGACTTTTTTCAAATCTGTCAATGCTAACGAAAACAAATTTAAGTTCTTGGCTATTTAAATAGTTGGTTAGGTATATTTTGTAGGTCTTATATTTTGAAAACTGTGTCTTTATTCGAATAATAAGGTTTGCTTCTTGCGTTTGTTGTTGGTTGAATGATTTGAATATTTCTCGAATGTTTTTTAAGTCTTCGGGATGTATGCCTTTTGCAAGTTGTTGACGCTGGTTGAGTTCCTCACCGAGTAATGTTTGGGCTCCTTTGCTGAATGTAATTACGTTTCCCCATTTGCTGAGAATCAATACAGGCGAGAGTAGTGTGGTAAAAATTGATTTGTAGCTCTGCTCGTTTTGTTCAAATTTGATCCTGAAATTCTCTTTTTCTCGCTCTTTGAGCATGAGTATTTTTGCAAGATCGTCGGAGTTTTCAAAACGTTCGTTTTCTAAGAGAAGAAGCCGAATGTAATCGCGCGATAGTTGTATATTGTTTAAACAAATGGTCGGGAATTTGCAAGTAGCTGTTTCAATATTTTGGCCAATTGTGTAGGCTAAAATTGGTATTCCAATTGTTTCGGCTGTTTTTTCGAGATTTTTCAGTTTGGTACTGATTTCGGTTTGCTGAAATAAATGAATATCGATAAGCACCAAATGTGTTTGGCGATTCAAATTGAGGGGGTTTTGTAGATCGTAGAAATGGACTTGATACCCCCACGATGCAATTTTTTGCTTTTGGGACATGATGTCTTGCCCCTGTTGCGATAAAATTAGAATGGTCTTGTTGTCGAAAGTCCCCATGTTCGGATTTTGTTATGCAAATGTACACACAAACGATAGTTAAATCAATTCCTTACGCACTTAAATTTGTACTACGGTACAATAATTGCAAGGTCAAAAAATACGTAACTAATTGTTTTGTTGGGCGTTGAAAGTGTTAGACGTATTTGCGGATTGTACTTTTGTAGTGTATTTTAGCTTTCAATCTTTCACGATAACGACTATTGATGTGGAATAACACAAAAGAGGTTGTTTTAGCTGTAATTATTCTGTATATTTGAGTGTCTGAACAGAATATATTAACGGATTGTACGGCTTGGCTTGTTGTATATTGGGCGTAGTGAAGTAAACAAATTATCAAACAAAGGAATATGCTAGAAGAGGAATTACCAAATGCCGAACTCGGGGTAGATGAGAGTTCGCAACTATCTACTAAACAGGAGAATGCGAATATAAAAAAGGTTCGCGAAATCTTATTTGGTAAAAACATAAACGACATTGATAAGAGGTTTAGTCAAATTGAAGATTTTTTTAATGTTGAAATTGATAATTCCAGGCAGCAGGCCAAAGCGTTTTACGAAAATCTTGAGGCTTATATCCGAACAGAACTCAAGACAATTCACCAGACGGTAGATTCGAGGGAGCAGAATCTAAATGCTGAATTGGTTTCGATGTCAGACTCAATACGGCAGCTAAACGACAGCCTTAGTTCATTCGAGCGTAGTTCTAACGCTCAGGTTCGTAGAGATTATGATACATTGAATAAGAAAAATCTTGAAATTATTGAGCAGTTGCAAGTCGAAAGCAAACAGCGAATCGAAACCATTGTACGTTTGGAGAACGACATGAACGAGATTAAAAATGTGCTTACTGTGCAAACGGGCAATTTGGGCGAAATGCGCCAAAATGTGTTCAAACAGATTTTCGACCAGTCTAAAATGATGGACAAACGTGTGGCGGATGAACAAAGTAAACGAGAAAACCGAGAACACAACATGCAATTGGCTGTCGATGCACTGGGCGAAAGAATTGTGGAGCTTAAAAGTGAGACATCCAGACAATTCTCCGACATTGGCCAGCAAGTTCGAAGGCACCAATCTCTGGTAGATTCGGAGATCCCTGAAGCAATTCGTGTGGCAGAATTGCGACAAGCAGACCTGAGTAGATTAATCAGAAATTCTTTAGAAGAGGTTACTGCTAAATTCGGCTCGTTTTCCCAACAAACAACTGACGATTTTAAAGATATACGCGATACGTTACATACCCAATTAAAAGGCCTACGTTTTGAATTAGAACAGCAGAACCAGCGCGTAATGGGTAAACTCCGTTCCGAACAAGATATACAACGCCAACAAAAAGTTGACAGAAATACCCTTGCGCTTCTCTTTTCTGAATTGGCTTTGAGATTGGGCGACGAAGGTAACGATGACTAATAATTTTTCGAAACATAACAATGGCTATAAGCTCTAAAAGCTACAAAGGAATTGACGATGAAGAAGATCTTAAGTGGGAGGAACTCAGGAGTTTATTCATCGGAGACGATTCTTCCTATCTGAATGAAGTTCATGAATTTTTATCGAATCCCGATAAATTTGCCAAGGAGATTAGTAAAATACTCCCCCGAGCTCTAAAGATTGGGAACGAAAAGAATATTGAACTTTCTCATGAACTTCTTGAGGCAATAAAACCGATTATTATTCGGGCTATTGCAGAAAGTGCCAAGTCAGATCCCGAGGATTTGTCGGAAAAGCTGTTGCCTATACTTGGGCCTGCAGTGCGTAAATCACTGAACGATACCTTCCGCAAAATGGATCAGTCGTTCAATACATTATTGCTACGTACTTTTTCAATTAAAGGGCTTCAATATCGAATTGAAGCTTGGCGAACAGGGCAATCTTTTTCGGATATTATGTTGAGCCACACGCTTATCTTTCGGGTGGTTGAAGTATTCTTGATACACCGCGAAACTGGCTTGTTGCTGCACCATGTTACAGAAAAGAGCAGTACGAACGATGCCGATATGATGTCGGCCATGTTAAAGGCTATACAAGATTTTGCCCGTGATTCTTTCCGTACCGACGACGATGCAGATTTAGGTTCGGTGCAGTTTGGTGGCTCAGTTATTTTGTTGGAACAGGATCGTTCTTTAATTCTGGCTGCGGTGTTAATTGGCCGTGAAACAAATCAGATTCGGAATACACTGCGCGATATATTAGGACGGCTCGAAGCTCGATATGCCGAATTGCTCAAAGACTTTGATGGTGACACTGATGTGTTTGAAGAATCTACCGAAGATCTCAAAGAGTGTTTGTTATACAGAGAAAAAGAGGAACATGCTCCCAAAGTTTGGCGTTTTTGGGCTTCTTTGGGGGTTGTCGCACTATTAATTCTGCTTTTTTTTGTACCAACATTCGTAAAATCTTATAAATGGAATCGGTATATCGATTTCATTGCCACACAACCGGGTGTGGTGATTGTCGAAAATGGCAAACAAAATGGCAAATTATATGCTGCTGGTATGTTGATGCCTACTTCTCCCGATCCCAAACAGTTCTATGCGAGGTTTGGGATAGATTCAACCGATGTCGATATGCACTGGTTGTATTATAGTCCCTATTCGCCCACTACTGTGGTACAAAAAGCTCGGCGTGTATTGCGTGCTCCAGAGGGTGTGGAATTTGAATTAAGATCTGACACGCTATTTGTGTTAGGTATTGCAACCGAATTATGGGTAAAGTCTGCAATGGCAAAGGCTGATAATATTTGGGAAATAAGCAATATTAATTTTAGCAGGCTTACCCAAGTAGAGTTTGAAGACCCCGACAAGGTTGCGAGTCGTATTCAACAAATGTTTTTACTCTTCGAGTTAGAAAGCAGCAGCCTTACCCCCAATGAAGTTTTTAAGGCCAACGACTTGGTTGAAGAAATTCAAAACCTTATTAATATTGCAATGTTCTATAGGCGAAACGCAATAATTGTGATTAATGGTTTTGCAGATGGTACGGGTAGTGCTTCGTTCAATAAAACATTGAGTGAGGATAGGGCAATGACAGTTTATAACTTTTTAATTTCCAAGGGTATTTCTCCAAACTTAATACAACGAATTGGGCACGGTTTCAGCAAGGAGGACGATGCTTTATTTGGTGTGAGAGATCAGAGTTTGCGCAAAGTAAATGTTACAATAAAATTTAGCGACAAATAAATATGATTAAGAAAAAAGTGTGTATGCTCGGTTCTTTCGCTGTGGGAAAGACTAGTTTGGTACAGCGTTTTGTGAAAAGTATTTTTTCTGATAAGTACCACACGACTATTGGCGTAAAAATTGATAAAAAAGCAATAGAGTTAAACGACGCAGAGATTAATCTCCTTTTATGGGATATTCACGGTGAAGACGATCATCAGAAAGTACAAGCCTCTTACCTATTGGGTGCTGCTGGTTATTTTCTTGTGATAGATGGAACCCGTAGAGACACCATTAAAATGGCTGAGTCGCTTCATGGTTTGGCCTCTAAAACATTGAAAAACAAGCCTTTTATATTGCTTATTAACAAGGCTGATATGGCAGATGAGTGGGAAATTACGAAGGCTGATATTTACGACCTGGAACAAAAGGGGTGGATTGTGATGAAAACCAGTGCAAAAACTGGTTTAAATGTAGAGGAGGCATTTATTAAACTTACAGAAATGATGCTAGAGAATGCACAATAACAACGATTTTATTGAATCTTATCTCATTCGCCATTCGTTTCAAAACAAGATCTATGGAGTGTTGAAAATCAACAACATGGGGCGTATCGTCGATTGGTTTGGGGTACTCGATCATTTTATGGGAGAGTTTCCTAATCCCTATATCGATGTATATGCCTATTGCCATATTCTCGAAGGAATATTACCTTTGCACACAACTCCTACAATCCTTCCACGTATCGAAATGTCGCCTGGTGTTATAGCAGATATTCATCTGGTGAAACACTTTAGGTTTTATTGGATTTTTTTCTTTGATGCCACCGATGAAGTTGAGCAGATGAGAGAAATGATTCAAAAGTACAACGAGGATCAGATCAAGAATAGGAAAAACGATCTTCGAGAAGATTCAACTTAATCACAATTGTATGAATATCAGATTACTCGCTTTTTTAGTAATAATTTCCACCCATGTTTTATCGAGCGCCCAAGTTAAGATTAGCGGCTCCATTATAGGAGTCGAATCTTATCAAACCGTATCAATTGTAAGTTTAGATACAAACAAAAAAATTGCGACCTGCCCAATCAACTCCTCTGGCGAATTTCGCTTTGAATTTTCTGTGGGAAGCACAGGGTTTTATAAATTAGAATTCGAAAACGAATACACGATTGCGCTGATCATTTCTCCGAACGACCTTATAACGCTCAAACTTTATGCTGATGATACCAGCAAACCTACAATTACAGGGTCGCCAGAAACTGCTAGGCTCTATCAAGCCAACATTCAAGTTTCTGAATTCAACGAAAAAGAAGAAGATCTACTTTCTGAATACGACCAGAATAGGCAGGCCAGACGAAGTTATATCCTAGAACAGATTCGCAAAGATCCTTCTTCATTGGTCAATTTTTACTTTTTCGATTACCTCGACCCTAATGAAGATCGTCTCGTGATTGAGTCTATGGTGAAAAGAATGTATGCCAGATACCCAAAAAATCCTATGGTTAAAGATTTGTGGACCAAAATGAAGCTCCCTAGAGCCAAGGATAACCAGGTGCTGCCCG
>JBDKHP010000396.1:0-3021 GCA_039797645.1 Bacteroidota bacterium | reverse complement strand
ATCCAATCCGCCTTGACCTCAACTAAAAAAACAGACTCTAAATAGTTTGTTTCTCAGTAACACTCCGATAAGTGATCGTTTTTGAATTCTGCTACGTGCCTGTACTATTATTATTCAATTGCATTTACGCTCCGCACTATGTACCTTCGCCTGCAACAACAAGAATCCAAGATACTACGCAAATGAAAACTGCAATCGTAATACTCAACTGGCAGGGAGTCAGCATGATGGAACAATACCTTCCTTCTGTAATCGCACACACAACACCAGAAATCGCTGAGATTTGGGTTGCCGACAATGGCTCTACTGATGGCTCGGTGGCCATGCTGAAACAGAATTTTCCGTCAATTCGCATCCTCGAACTTCACCAAAACTACGGATTTGCGAAAGGTTACGCCTTAGCGTTGTCGCAAATTGAGGCCGACTATTATGTTGTCATGAATTCGGACGTTTCAGTGAGTTCTAATTGGCTCGAGATTCTGATTCTTTTCCTAGAATCGCACCCTAGTTATGCCGCAGTTATGCCCAAGATTCTTGACATGAAAAAGCCGAGTCACTTTGAATATGCCGGTGCTGCTGGTGGTTACATCGACAAGCTTGGCTACCCATTCTGTCGAGGCCGAATCTTGGATACAACCGAAGCAGACACCTTGCAATACGACACAACCACCGAAGTTCATTGGGTTACGGGAGCTTGTTTCGTAATTCGTGCCTCAGACTACCACCAAGTGGGAGGTTTCGACCCTGAGTTCTGGGCTCACATGGAAGAAATAGACCTCTGCTGGCGACTTCGTGCAGCTGGTCGCAAGCTCGCCGTAGTGCCACAGTCTGTTGTGTTTCATCTAGGTGGTGCTAGTCTTTCGTACGAATCGCCAAAGAAGCTGTACCTCAATTTTCGGAACAATCTCTATCTGTTGGCCAAAAACTTACCCCACAAAAGCCTGTTTCCTATTCTTTTCATGCGCCTAGTTCTGGATGGTGTGGCTGCTTTATACCTCTTGGTACAAGGCAAACCTGCTGGAATTGGCGCTGTGCTGAAGGCTCATTACGGTTTTTACAGGATGCTTCCGTACCTGATGCAGAGTCGTAGCAAACAAAACGCCCCCTGCCGTAACGAAGCTTATGCCTCTCATGCTCCTTTTAGCATTCTTTTTCAATTCTATTTCCGGAAAAAGCAATCTTTTTCGAATTTAATGAATTTAAACAAATAATTAGGCACACTATTTTCTGTACCAACGTATAAGCGTATTTCACAAAACCAGTCCAGCACCCAAACTTCAACCCTTACCCACAATGACACACAAAAAATTACTCTATACGGCTCTCTTTTTGTTCTTGGTAGTTAGCTCTATAAAAGCACAACCATTCTCGGGGAGTGGACTAAGGTTGATGCAAGTTCTGAGCAAAATATCGTCGAGCTATGTCGATTCGGTGGACACCGACAAATTGGAGCAGGAAGCCATTGAACACATTCTTAGCCAACTCGATCCGCATTCCAAATTCATTAAAAAAGAAGATGCCGAACGCCAGCAAGAACGCCTTAATGGCGTGTATGTGGGTATTGGTATATTTTACAACCTTATAGACGACACTTTAACCATACTCAAGCCAATATCAAATGGCCCATCTGACCGTGCAGGACTAAAAATTGGTGACCGTATTCTAGAAATTAACAACAAAAGCTTACTTGGGGAGAATGCTTCGCTGACCATAGCACGTGATGAAATTATCGGCGAACCAGGCACATTCATCGAGATGAAAATAGGCAGAAAGGGCATTAAACGACCCATTAAATTCATTATCATGCGCGACAAGCTTAACGATCCGAGCGTTGAATGTGCTTACAATGTTGCTCCGGAAACTGCCTTTATTCGGATAAACAGGTATGCCTCGAACACCGACGATGAGTTTAAATTGGCACTACAAACCCTACAAGCCGAGGGTGCCAATAAATTAATTATAGACCTCCGTGACAATGGTGGTGGCTACCTCAACGCTGCGGTGCAGATGGCAGATCATTTTCTGAAAGAAGGCCAAACAATTGTATATACCCAGGGCCACTTCCGCGATACACGCACCTACAAAGCCACTGCCGATAGCCTTTTCAAAGGTGGGAAAATTGTGGTGCTTATTAACGAATCTACGGCGTCGGCCAGCGAGATTTTTGCTGGGGCAATTCAAGATTGGGATCGAGGCCTTATTATCGGTCGTCGTTCGTTCGGCAAAGGGCTTGTGCAAAATACCTACAGCCTATACCGTGGCGATGTGCTACGGCTCACGATCGCAAAATACTTTACTCCCGCAGGCAGGCTGATACAAAAATCGTACGAAAATGGGTTTGATGCCTATTCGCACGATCTTATCGACAGGTTCAACAATGGTGAATTGGTGAGTGCAGACAGTATTCACTTCCCCGATTCCTTACGCTTCCAAACTATCCTAAGCAAACGCACGGTGTATGCAGGTGGCGGAATTATGCCCGATATTTTTGTTCCGCTGGATACACTGAGTTACCCAAAATACTACCGCAATCTTTTTCAAAACGGTACGCTTTCCCAAGAATTAAATCGGTATTATATTGATAATTACCAACAAATTCAGCGAGATTACCCGAATTTCGATGCTTTTAGCCAGCAGTTTACGGTGCCGAAAGATCTGATATTGCAATTGCAAGCGGTTTCAAAACAAACAGACCTTTCGGCAAGTCCGAAACAACAGTCCACGGTTTGTCTGCATATTAAAGCTTCGTTGGCCAGAGAGTTATGGTCTATGTCAGAGTTTTTTAAAATCTTAAACCAGCAAGACGAGTGTGTGCTTTCTGCAATAGACGTATTACAAAACAACTTACTTTACAAAAAAAAGCTCATGGCCGAAAAAGAATGAGTGTCCCTAATTTGGGATTGTTTTTGACATCGGACAGTATTTCTGTCAGCCCTATGTTGGGGCAATTTAGTTCGAGGCCATAAGTTTTTTTACATAAAAGGAGTCCACTCTAAAAAGCATATTTTTCGCTAAAAAAAA
>JBDKHP010000395.1:0-4675 GCA_039797645.1 Bacteroidota bacterium | reverse complement strand
CACTACTTGGGTCGAGGCACTACCTTCCGTTCGAGGATGGCTTACTTTTTTACCACGAAAACCTACAAAAATACGTTATTGCCACCTTTCAACCCGAAGTGGAATACACCCAAGAGCAGTTCTACGAACTGCCAGAAGAAATACCTTACCAACTTATTAACGGAAAATTTGTACAAACTATGGGAGCATCCATTCAACATCAACGTGTTTCATCCAAACTGCACACTTTTTTGAATATTTTTGTAATGGAGCACAATTTAGGTGATGTATTGCACAGCCCCACCGATATAGTTTTGGGCGAAAACAACATTTTTCAGCCAGATATTTTGTACATATCCGTTGCACGACAATCGCAAATGCAACAAAACCGCATTGTGGGAGCACCCGAATTTGTGGTAGAAATTCTCTCTAAGGGCACAGAAGAAAGGGATCGGAACATCAAAATGACCCAATATGGTGCTTACGACGTCGTAGAATACTGGATCGTTAACCCCAACGAAGCATTTATTGAAGTGTATTACAATGAGTCTAAAAATTTACAATTGGTACAAACGGCCAAACCCGGCGATATAATACGGTCTAAAGCCATCGTAGGCTTTGAATTAGAAGTGGCGCGGGTGTTTTAAATCTGAAGATTACACCTGTTTTCTTCTGTTTTTTCGTGATTCAAGCAAAGCTTTATAAAATGAACTGGGTTTAACAAATTATGCTTGAATAATGCACTTTTATTGATGAATCTGTGCTCCTAAAACACTGCACAACTTAGTAAAAACAAGTGCGCTTCGCTACTGTTGTTTCTGATTATTCCTTACACACCAAATTGAGGCTTGGGAGTAGGCTGTTTTTTGAAATTTAAAATCGAATAGCCTACAAAAGCAGCAGTTTGTTAAGAATTTTTGAAAAAATTACGTACAAAAACTGCTTTTGTATGCTTGTGGAATTTTCAGATAAATTTGAGCTTCTGGAAATATTGTATCACCCCCTTTTTAATAAGAGCTTCCTGGTCTTTGAGGTTTAGCGGTGGCAGTGTGAGTACTTTCTCAAACGTCGGCCATTTGTCGTCGTCGAAGCCCGTTTGTTGGTAGTAGCCGAAAGGTTCGAGGGCTTTGCAATTACCTACGTGTATCAGATCCATTTTCTCTTGTTTCGAGAAGGTTTTGAAACCCTTGCCAAGTTCTTGTACGCCAATTAAATACAGGGCTTCTGTAAGGTCAGCATCAACGCCGAAAGTTTGGCCCAATTTGGCGATTAAGGCTTTCCATATTTCTTGGTAATTATCCATTCTGTGTGTGGTTTTAATGCTTGTTGTGGGCATTGGTTTTCTGTATGAGCACTTTGCAGTTTGTAAGTGGCTGCGCTCTTGTGGGCTTGCCTCCAAAGTTCGCGCCATTGTCAAACTGTCAGTCTATGTGGCATCTGCCTCAAAATAGGTTTTCTTCCTTTTGGGAAGGTACGGGAAGCCCTAGTTTGTATCGTACGGCTACCATCCGCACAATAATAATAAAACTGACGGTCGTAACTTCGATGTAGTGGATGTCGATCTGCATTTCGCGAAGTAGGAAGAATAGCCCGCCCCCAGCAAGACAAGCCACAGCGTAGATTTCCTTGCGGAAAATGTGGGGTATTTCGGTGGTGAAAAGATCGCGGAGTGCGCCCCCAAACACGGCAGAAAGTGTACCCATCATCACGGCTATAATAGGGTGTACGTTGAGTATGAGAGCCTTCTGTATTCCAAGCAGGGTAAATACACCGAGGCCTATCGTGTCGAACAAGAAGAATGCGTTTCGTAGGCGAAGCATCCAGCCTGTGAAGGTGAAGGCAAGGGTGTAGCCGAGTAGAATGATGAGGATGTAGTAAGGGTGGCCAACCCAAGCAAGAGGGTAGTTGCCCAGTAAAAGATCGCGGGTTGTACCGCCTCCTAGGGCTGTGATGAATCCTGTAAAGAGTGCGCCGAACATATCGAGGCGTTTCTGGATGCCTGCCAAGGTGCCAGAAATGGCAAAAACTAAGGTCCCGATGAGATCGAGAGCTTGAATGAGTGTCATGATTATGTAGTGTTTATTGGTGTTTTGGAATAAAAAAACTGCAACACCAAATGGGGGTTGCAGTTTTTGAAATTTGGAGCCCTTAGGTAATTAACCTGCTATAAATTCGAGGTATTCGGCGGCTGTCATAAGTTCGGAAAGTTCGGCAGGGGTGCTGATTTCGACTTTTATCATCCAACCGTCGCCGTATGGATCGGAGTTTACAGATTCTGGTGAATCGGCAAGGGCGGGGTTTAGTTCGAGTACCGTGCCGCTGATGGGCATGAATAGATCTGAGACTGTTTTTACGGCTTCTACTGTACCAAAGGTTTCTTCTTTTTCGAGGGTTTCGCCTTCGGTGGTGATGTCGATGAATACGATGTCGCCGAGTTGGTCTTGTGCATAGTCGGTGATGCCAATGTAGGCTATATTACCTTCTGCACGAAGCCATTCGTGATCCTTTGTGAATTTTAAGTTCTCTGGAACGTTCATGTTGTTTTTCGTTTTGTGAGTTTAGCTCGTTTATAGTTGCAAAAGTACTTCATTTTTTTGGACGGAGGTTGTTTTGCACAAATCGAAAATCTTGCCACTTATGAAATAATGGAGACTTGTGCTGTCGGTTGCTTGGCCAAGCCGTAGGCTTGGACTGGCTGCCACATGGCCGTAGGCCAACTGAAAGTTTCAGCCCTACGAACCTACGGCGTGGCAGATGGTGCTGCCGTTCCAACTAGCCCGGATCGCAGCAAGTAGCCCACAGCACGCGCGGAGTGGCCGTTCGTACGGGCGTGCAATTGACAAACTAAGGCAGCCAACTGACACCGTTCCCGTTGCGAGGACTACTGCTAAGAGCCGGTAGCCGCCGCCTAAAATAGTGTTGGGTCTCAGCTCCTTATCTTTATTTTTATTTTTTTCGGATATTCTGGTTGTTGCTGGCTTCGTTCTCCGATTATTATATCGGATGGTTGTCAATAAAATATAAATAGTTAACAATTACCCCTTGTAATTTCTCTAAGATCGCAAATAAATACTGGTTTTGTGCACCTGTGCCCATATTAGGTTTGCGGAACTTCAAAACTTTTACGAATTCTGAATCAAAGTATTAACTTTGCTTTAATTCAAACTTGTCAACTCGATAAAAATGATACATCAGATAAACGATTTGTTTGCCACTTTAGATGGCTATATTGGTGGAGCACAATGGTTTGTGTTCCTATTGCTTGGTACTGGAGTTTTTTTTACACTCTATTTGGGCTTTCCACAGATTCGATATTTTAGTCATGCGTTAAAAGTGATTACTGGTAGGTTCGACAAAGATGGCGATACCGGAGATACGTCACATTTTCAGGCACTTACCACAGCTTTGTCTGGAACGGTTGGTACGGGAAATATTGCGGGTGTGGCGCTTGCTATCTTTTTGGGCGGGCCAGCTGCTTTATTTTGGATGCTTGTTACGGCTTTTTTGGGTATGACAACCAAATTTGTGGAAGTTACCCTCTCGCACAAATACCGCGATATTTTGCCCGACGGATCCGTTTCGGGAGGGCCTATGTATTTTATGAAAAAACGCCTCAATATCTCACTACCCAATGGTAAGTTGTTGAAAACAGGATATTTACTGGGTGGTATATTCGCGGTGGCTACTATTTTTTCGTCGTTCGGTACGGGGAGTTTGCCTCAGGTGAATAGCATTGCTTCGGCGATGTTTGCAAGTTTTGGAATCCAACCGATTGTTACAGGTGGGATTTTGGCGGTGATTTTGGCCTTGGTTATTTTGGGTGGAATAAAACGTATTGCGTTGGTTACTGCAAAGCTGGTCCCTGCAATGGCGCTTATTTATTTTGTGGGGGCTTTGTCTGTTATTTTATACAACTTCGACCAGATTATTCCTTCGTTCGTGTCGATTTTTAGTGATGTCTTTTCAGGAACAGCGGCCACAGGCGGTTTTTTGGGTGCTAGTTTCAGTTTTGCATTTAATAGGGGTGTGAATCGGGGCTTGTTTTCTAACGAAGCTGGCCAAGGTTCTGCACCGATTGCTCATGCTGCGGCTCGTGCTCATGAACCTGTATCTGAGGGTATTGTGGCAATTTTAGAGCCGTTTATTGACACCATAATCATTTGTTCGCTTACTGGTTTGGTTATTTTGTCGTCGGGTGTGTGGACAGAAAAGCATGAAAATATGTTTCAATCTGCTGATACCGAGATTCTAGTTGGCTCTTATTCAGATGTTTTGGAGGTTGATCAGCTAAAACTAGCCGAACATATCTCTGGCGAAGAGCGCATTTCGGATTTTACGGGGAGTCTGATTGTTGCGGATGGGCGAATTGATCTGACGCATTTCACTTTTATTCATGCACGCTCTGTCGCCGAGAATATTTTGGTTACAAATACGAAATCGGGTAAACCTTTTACGGGCATGATTCCTGTGAAAAGTGGACTCGTAAATTTCGAGAAAACTGGAATTACTGTGGTTGGGGTTTCGCTTCTGCACAGTGCAACGCTCACAACAATGGCCTTTGAGAAAGGTTTTTTTGGGCATAACGGACAGTATATTGTGGCAATCGGCTTGTTGCTATTTGCCTTTTCGACTTCTATTTCGTGGTCGTATTATGGCGAACGGGCTGTTCTGTATTTACTAGGGGCGACTTGGGTGG
>JBDKHP010000394.1:0-3590 GCA_039797645.1 Bacteroidota bacterium | reverse complement strand
GCTTTTACGCTGATTTCAATCAATGCCAACACGGGCAACATCATGTTGAGTAGGTAGTAGCTCCAAATAGCGTAAAATGTTGTAGGGTTGATGCTTTCACCTGAAATCCGTAGCACCAATACAAATTGGCCTAAAAAAACAAGATAGCGTAAAGTGCACCAATACAGCAGTTTGACAAATAGTGTCAGCGATATAGAGTGTAAGTTTTTGTATGTCAGCCAGATAAAAAAAACTACTGCACCTGATGCAAGTAAAATTACAAGTGCTGAAAACCAAACATTTACACTTAAAGTATTACTTAAGGCAGCTACACCAATTAGACTGAAACCAAGAAGTCCGAATAGGAGTGTCACTAAACTTTGGGTGGCGCTGTTCAGTCCGGCCGAATAACTTGCTTGCACACGACTTTGGGTTTGAAGTACAGCTCGAGCTGCAATTTCGCCGTATCTACCAGGTGTAAAGAAACCTAAAGCGGTAGCTTTCCAGATTTGGAGCAGTGATTGCGCGAGTGTGATCTTATGATGGGGGTTGCTTAGGAATTTCCACTTGTATGCTTCGATAAGCCAGTTGGGAATCATGAGAAATACAAGCAATAACCATTCCAATAAATGGTTGTTTGTGAGAGAAAATGTAAAAAAAATTAAGTTCCAGTTAAAGTCGCATAAATTGCGGACAAACCAAAACAACATAACTACAGACAATATTACCTGTACCCATGTTCCATACTTTTCTATTGCTTTGAACGATTTCAGGTTTGTGGACTTGTGCGTCGGTTGTAGATGGGAATCGCAATAATTGCGAGTACTCCGAGAATCAGTAGTATGAATGTCATCGCTGCGTGCACCACAAAGGCAAAGGCTGCGGCATTAGCAGGGCTTATTTGGTACATGAGTAAGGTTTGTATTACCATGAAGTGCCAAGCTCCGATGCCGCCTTGTATGGGAGCTACCATTCCGTAGCTGCCAAATACGAACATTACCAATGCCACGTTCATAGATAGATTCGAACTGAAATCGAAGGCGAAAAAGCCAACGTAGAGCATGGAGTAATACAATACCCAGATTATGATCGTGTGGGCAAAGAACCAGAATTTGTGGGGCATTTTTAGAATCGTTTGTAGCCCGTGACCAAAATTGCTGGCAATATTGTCGATTCTATCTGAGAGCCCCCATGGGAGGTACTTATTTTTTAGTGCGTAATAAGCTACTACTAATAAGGTAAATATACCGATCCCACTTATTAAAAGGCCGTGCCCGTTCAGGAAACTTGTGAGTCTCTGGCGTATTGCGGGGTTCATGTCTAGGAATGTGACGAAGGTGGAGAATTGTGTGACAAGGACAATGGCTGTGAGGAAAAGTAGTACGAGCATATCGACCATTCGTTCGAGGAAAACTGTGCCAAGTAGCTGGGTAAAGGGTACTTTCTCGTAGCGTTTGAGTACGCCACAGCGGGCTACTTCGCCCATGCGAGGTATGGCTAAATTGGATATGTACATGATGAATACCGCAAATATGGTGTTCGCGAGTCTGGGTTTGTATCCGAGTTGGTGAATTAGTATTTGCCAGCGTACGGCCCTGCTGATATGCGAAAATATACTGATAGTCATTCCGAGAACCACCCACCACCAATTTAGGTTGTGCATTTGGTTCCAGATGGTATTGAAATTTTGTTCTTTGTACACATACCAGAATAATATTGCTCCTAGTGTGGCAAAGCTCATTACCTTTATTGTGTCTACAGTTCTTTTGTTGGCCATAGTTTGTTTAGAATGTGTGCGTGCTTTTTGTTTCACAAATTGTTGAAACGGTATATTGCTTTTGTAAATTTTGGGCAAAGTTAGTTTATTATAAGTAGTCCGAGATTGTAAGTTTGGGATTTGTATTTGCGGTTTCTTTTGTAACTACGTTTATACTTTTTTATATGCTTGGTTTTAAGCAAATTACAGAAATGAGGCAACGCGTATTCCTTTTCTTAGATTTGTTTAGGTAGGTCTGGTCTTGGTAAACCTTGTGTGGCTAGGTCTTGACTGGTTTTTTAGAAGAGTTATTTGCTAGGCATTTACCTGTGGTATATGGGCTTTATGATCCGTTCATTCAGAATCTTTTCTGGGGAAATATGGGTTTTGTCGACTTTTATTTGATTTTTTTTGCGAAGGATTGTTTCTGTAGTACAGCAGACCTATTTCAAATGTTTTTTTTACCCCGTGATTCATTGGTATGATCTGTTGGGTTGTATTCCGATGCCTGGGTTTCGGCTTCACCGTATTATTCGGGTGAGATTACAGGCAATGGGGTTGATACATCCCGATAAATGGCCTTTTGTACAATGGTTGATGCGTTATTATGAAATTTTTGTGGAGGAAGTGTCTGGTAGGGTTGTGGTGAATGTGATAAAGGAGGCTAAAACAGAGATATGGCAAGGTTTGCTACATACGGAAAGTATTGTCGATAAAAGTGGTGATTCTGCATAAAAATAAATTAATCGATATTTTTACGAAACAATTGCTGTGTATTGTGCTTCTGGATTTTAATTGCAAGAGGTGGATTTGCGGCAATATGTGTAGGGTGTTGCTTGAAAGTAAACACTTTAAGGCGCTGGGTCGGTTGCCTTTTGTGGGTGATTCGAGTGTGGGGGTGTTGGAGTCGGTAATGACTGATGTGATTGTGGGGTTGATACGTAATCTTGTGGTGGATTGGTGTACGCATGGTGTTTTTTCGCTCATTGAAATCATGACGGACGAGCTGATTTCGGCTTTTACGACTGAGCAAAGTAGGGCGTTGGAATGAATTGTGGGTGAAATTATTTATGAGAGTTTGGATATTATTAAATTGCAGGTGTAAGTAAAACGTTGGAAAACGCAGTTTGGGAGGGATTTGTGATTTTGGCCTAGTTTTGGAGTACAAAAGCGATGGGCGAAGCCTTGGGGGATATTACATGGCGCACTGCCGGCGTGGATTTGAAAAGCTGCAGATGGGTCTAGCCCGGATAGTAGCGGTAGCCCACAGCTTTTTGGGGCGGCGAAGGTGAACGTTTCAGCAAGCTGATTTCGTGGCGCGGTGTGCAGTAGTTCCCAGTTGATTTCGCCCCAAAAGCGAGGACTACAAGCGGATAGCCGGCAGCAGCCGTAACATTGAAAAGTTTGGTTGCCGCTCCTAATCATTTTTATTTTTTTTATTTTTTTTGTGAAATGGTTTTTTTTGACATAGTTTTTGTATCTTTTACTAAGATTATTTTTAGCTAATTTGTGATTAAATGGATGTTTGGATTGAGGCTATTGTTCGGGAAAAAGATCTGGAAATTCAACGGTTGAAACAGGAATTGGGCGAATTGAAGCATAGTGCATGGAGCAATGAAGTGCTTAAATCCGCTATTAATCAGTTACCTTTGGCTTTTGAGGTGGTGGATGGGCTGGGTGAAACAGTGTTCTCTAATTTTGGTTCGGCTACTCGTTCGCAAAATGTGAAACCAGTTGAATTTTTTTCTGATGGCATTCAGTATGAGTTGTTTACTACAGCCCTCATCGATACTGCTTTTCAGGATTATCATTTTATTTTTAATCAGATTCGGGATGGAATTTTGGTTTTCACTGA
>JBDKHP010000393.1:0-6094 GCA_039797645.1 Bacteroidota bacterium | reverse complement strand
CGTTGCCCTGCAAGCCTCTTTAGACTACGAAAGTTCCATTGTTGGCGATTATTATACAATTCCCAAAAGAACGCTCGAAAAGGCTATTATTAACCCATTTTTGTATTCATCCAGAGGGAAGGATGAGTATATGATTGCTGCTGTATGTCCGATTAAGTACGGTAAAAATTTTTATGGAATTACGGGAGTTAATATGAAACTCTCAACGTTTCAGAAAATGGTTCGTGAGCATACCGATGAGTTGGATAACTACGACGTTCGCATTGTTTCTGGGTCTGGCGACTATGTTGCCAGTAATGCCGATGTGAGTTTGTTGGGGCAGAATTTGGCGGATATTGAATCTAATTCGGCAGAACAGCTCAACGATATGGTGAAAGCGCAGCGCAACGTGGCTCTTGAAGATGACTATATTGTGGCTCAAGTGCCCATTAGATTCAATACATTACCTGTTGTTTGGATGGTTAAAACAAAAGTGCCTTTAAGTGCAATATTGGGCGAAGATGATATTTTACGTTTTTTGATGATTCTATTAGGTAGTTTGGTTCTTGCTTTTTTGGTGAATTTTGCAATATATTTTTACATTAAGTCTAAAACAGAAACTTTAGACAATCTGTATTTGAATGCACTGGCTTTTTCTCAGGGCGAAGAACCTCGGTATTTAGTAAAAAGTGAGGATGAAAGCCGCTTTATAAATGATATTGTTGTGGAAACATATTCTTTTATGAAACAGGCCGAACAGGTATTTGTTCAGGTACAAGAAGGGGATTATAAGGCGGACTTTATGCCTCGGAATCCAAGGGATAGTTTTGCCAAAAAGCTCAATCTAATGCTCGAGATCTTGCACCAACGTCAGACTGACAATCGTGAAAAACAAAGAATAGCCCAAGACGAACGGTGGATTCGAAATGGGATTGCCGTAATTAATAAAGTTGTGAGACGTCAGTACAATCAGTACACTGAATTAACAGAAAATTTAATTACGCAAGTTGTTGATTATTTGAATATAAATCAAGGTGGTATTTTTGTACTTATTGAATCGGAGACAGGGAAATTTACTTTAGAGCTAACTTCGTCTTACGCATATTCTAAGTTGAAGGCTTATAAAAAACGGGTGTATTTGGGCGATGGAATCGTAGGAACTTGTGCTTTAGAACGAGAGATTACCTATCTGACAGAAATACCAAACGATTATTCCCAGATTCGTTCGGGAGTTGGTGGGGCTTTGCCTAAAGCTGTTTTGGTTGCACCTCTTATTCACGAAAATGTGGTGTACGGTGTGATAGAATTGGCAACTTTTACTTTTTTTAATGAGACAGAGATCGAATTTATTCGAGCAATTGCTGAGCCTATTGCCGCAGCAATAGCTTCTGTGAAGATTGCTGACAAAACTAGAGAATTGCTCGATGCTATGCAATTACAACAATCAGAATTGAAGGATCAGGAAGCGAATATGCGATCGAGTCTCGAGAAATTAGAAGAAATACAACGTAAAGCCAAGCTTACCGAAGATAGACTCCGCCGGGAATTGGAAAGTGCCAAGCTGGAAATTCTACGGCTTAAAACATCAACCATCGTGTTTGACAGTAATGAGTGACAATATAGCAGTGAATTGTAGGGAGTAGTGGTTCTTGCGGTAAAAATGACAGGTTTTTCGTGCTGGCATATAGTTTGAAAACATTGAGTACTTGAAAACTCAAAATTTAAAATATATGTCAACAGGAACAATAGGTGTAACTACGGAAAATATTTTTCCGATTATCAAAAAATTTCTTTATTCAGATCACGAGATCTTCTTGAGAGAAATTGTTGCTAACGCTGTAGATGCAACTCAGAAATTAACCACATTGGCTCGTATAGGTGAGTTTACTGGCGATGTTTCCGATGTGAGGGTGAAAGTTGAACTCAACAAAGAAGCTAAAACCATTACTGTTACAGATCAAGGTATCGGGATGACAGAGGAGGAGGTTGAAAAGTATATCAATCAGATTGCTTTTTCTTCTGCAAATGATTTCTTGGAAAAATATAAAAATCAGGCCAATGCAATTATTGGTCACTTTGGTTTGGGGTTTTATTCGTCGTTTATGGTTTCGACGAATGTTGAAGTGAATACAAAATCGTATAAAGAGGATGCTCCTGCAGTACGTTGGGAATGCGATGGTAGCCCTAATTACACGATTTCGCCATCTGACAAGCAAGATGTTGGTACGCAGATAGTCATGCATATCGACGAAGAGTCGATAGAATTTCTTGATGAAGCACGTCTGAATGGTTTACTTACGAAATATTGCAAGTTTTTACCTGTATCCATTGTTTTCGCGAAAGATTCAAACCCAGAAAGCGAGAAGCTTGTTAACAATACTTCTCCATTATGGGTTAAAACACCTGTCGATGTAACGGACGAACAGTATAAAGCATTTTATTCTGAGCTTTATCCCGGGCATCGCGATCCGTTGTTTAATATTCACTTAAATGTGGATTATCCATTTAATCTTACAGGGATTCTCTATTTTCCAAAACTTACAAATACTTTAGAAGTTCAGAAGAATAAAATTCAACTTTACTGTAATCAGGTTTTTGTAACGGATTCAGTAGAAGGAATTGTACCTGACTTTTTGACGCTTCTGCATGGTGTATTGGATTCCCCAGATATTCCATTGAACGTTTCGCGCTCTTATTTACAAAGCGATTCTAATGTGAAGAAAATATCTTCGCACATTACAAAAAAAGTGGCCGATAGGTTGCACGATATTTTTAAGACAGATCGTGAACAATTCGAGAAAAAATGGGACGATTTGAAGTTGTTCGTTCAGTATGGTATGCTTACCGATGAAAAATTCTACGATAAAGCAACTAAATTTTTCTTATTCAAGAATACTGACGGCAAGTACTTCACAATGGAGGAGTACAAAGATTTAATTACGTTGAACCAAACAGATAAGTCTGAAACACTTGTGTATCTGTATGCTACAAATAGAGACGATCAGTTCTCTTACATTAAAGCTGCACAGGACAAAGCCTATGATGTGTTGATTTTGGATGGCCATTTCGATATTCATTTTATTAACCATTTGGAGTCGAAGTTGGAAAAATCGAATTTCAAACGTGTGGATGCAGATGTGGCAAACAAACTGATTGAAAAACTCGATGGCGAAGAGGTTTCTTTGTCTGACGATGAGGTTGCTGAGTTGCGTCCGGTGTTTGGTTCTCAGGTAGATATGCACTATTGGATTCAGTTTGAGAATTTGGGCGAAAATACCGTTCCGATGCTACTCACACAGTCGGAATTTATGCGGAGAATGAAGGATATGGAAAAGGTGAGTGGGATGAGTATGTATGGTAACTTACCGAGTAGCTATAATCTCATTATAAACAGCGACCATCCGTTGGTGAAACGGATTATTACCGAAAAAAACGAAAGCTTGTCGGAACAGTTGGCCGAGTTTGCTGCCCAGGCTGCACCTTTAGAAGCTAAAAAAATTGAAATTGATTTGGCAAATTCTGGTAAAAAAGACGAGGAGATACAACAAGCTGACAAGGATTTATTGGAATCGCTAAATTCGGAAATTGAAGCAATTTCTAATAAGAAAGAGGATATGCTAAAGGAATTTGGGGGCAAAAATCCGATTATTAAACAAATGATAGATTTGGCAAAATTGTCGAACAATATGCTACGGGGCGAGGAACTGGATGCGTTCGTTCGTAGGAGTCTGGACTTGATTAGTTAAATATCTCATTTTACAAACAACAGGGGCGCTATGTAAATAGCGCCTTTTTTGTTTGGTGTAGTTTCTGCTTGCTGATGTGTAATTGATTATACGTTTGACTGTACCGAGGTTTCTGGTCTGGTTGGCTGATTTTTTCGCTAAAGCATAAATATTACAGTTCGTTTTCGGTTTGTTTTGCTTACAACGATGCTTTGGCGAAGTCTTTTCTGCCGTAATTATGGTTTCTAAGTTTCTTTCGTATTAGCTTGCAGGCTTCAAAATGCGGGTGCTTTTGTTTAATTCAATTAGAATCTGATATTTTGGGGCTTAAAAGTTGAATAAGTAAACAAATAGCATATATTTGTACTTACACAGATGTGATACATTAACCCTATTAAATAAACTTTTATGAATAAAGCTCAGTTAATTGACGCTATCGCAGCCGACACCGGGTTGTCAAAGGCTGATTCTAAAAAAGCGCTTGATGCTGTTTTAGACAATATTAAGAAGGCTCTAAAGTCTAGCGACCGTGTTTCGCTGGTTGGATTTGGATCTTTTTCTGTTTCTAAACGGAACGCACGTACTGGTAGAAACCCTCAATCTGGCAAAGAAATTCAAATTCCTGCCAAAAATGTAATCAAATTCAAATCGAGTACGGATTTTAGCGATAGCTTGAATTAATTTTTTTTCTGACAATACTACAAAAAAAGAGGCTATAAGCCTCTTTTTTTGTAGTATCTCTGTTTGTAAGGAAAATTTTCTGGCCTTTTAATTCCTGATCGGAGAGGTCGGAATGGTGGTGTATATTCCGGCGTGATGGTGGGGGATAGGTAGTGTTTCCGTGTCTCATGGCCAAAGGCCAACTGAAAGTGTCGGCCCTGCAAACCTGCGGCGTTGGAGACGGCGCGGCGTTCCAACTAGCCCGGATCGCGGCAAGTAGCCCACAGCGATGTGATGCAATTTCCTTTTGTACTGGGGTGTGATTGAAATACAAGTGCTTCCAAGTGATTTCGTACCCGTGCGCGAGGACTACTGCTAAGAGCCGGTAGCCGCCTTTACAAATATTGTTGGGCTACAGCTCCTTATCCTTTTTTTTGTTTTTTTTGCTTGGGTTTGTGTTTTGTATTGGGCTTGGTAGGAGTGGGCTTTGTTTTTTTTTGATGTGATTTTCTAGGTGAGGCTCTGATTTAGTGTTAATATTGCACAAAAAAAGTATGTTAACGCAACGTCAATTGTTTTTACGTCACCAAGCACAGACTTCAGATTCGCCAGTGATGGTGCAGATTGAAAGGGCTGAGGGGATTTATTTGTATGGGGAGAATCGCCGGTATGTCGATCTTATTTCTGGGGTTTCTGTGAGCAATATTGGGCATTGTCATCCGGAGGTGGTGGAGGCTGTTAAATTACAGGTCGATAAATATATGCACCTGATGGTTTACGGTGAGTACGTGCAGGCTCCACAGGTTTTGTTGTCGCAGAAGCTTTGTGAGCTGATGGGTGGTGATTTCGACAATTGCTACCTCGTAAATTCTGGGAGCGAGGCGGTAGAGGTTGCGATGAAACTCGCAAAACGTTATTCGGGAAAGACGGGTTTTGTGGCCATGAAAAATGCCTATCACGGGAGTACGAATGGCGCATTGGGGCTTATGTCCGACAAAAGCTGGACGGATTCTTTTGAGCCACTGTTGCCAAATATTCTTCATATTGAGTTTAATAATGTGGAGTCTCTGGACGCAATTACTACGGATACGGCTGCTGTTGTATTGGAGGTTGTGCAGGCTGAGGCGGGCGTTGTTGAAGCTGAGCCGAACTTTCTTACCCAATTGCAAGCGCGTTGTAAGGATGCGGGATGTTTAATAATTTTGGATGAAGTTCAGACTGGTTTCGGGCGTACGGGTAAGATGTTTGGGTTTCAGAATTACGATTTTACGCCAGATATTGTCGTGTTTGCTAAGGGTTTGGGGGGCGGTATGCCAAAAGGGGCTGTAATGGCCTGTAAGGATATAATGTCGGTGTTTATGACGAACCCGGTGTTGGGGCATATTACAACATTCGGGGGCCATCCGGTAAGTGCTGCCGCTGCGTTGGCCAATATTCGGGTGCTTGAAAAAACGGGCGTTATTGCTACCGTTGATGCCAAAGCGGATTTGTTTAGGCGTTTGTTGCAACATTCGGCTATTCGCACGATTCGCAATAAAGGTTTGCTCATGGCCGTTGAATTAGAAGATGGTACGAAAGTACGGAAGTTCATTGCTGAGGCCGTATCAGATGGCTTACTCTCAGATTGGTTTTTATTTAACGACTGTTCGTTTCGTATCGCTCCGCCGCTTACTATTACGGAAATAGAGATCGAAATGGTGTGTGGCTTGATAAAACGGGTTTTAGATCGG
>JBDKHP010000392.1:0-3786 GCA_039797645.1 Bacteroidota bacterium | reverse complement strand
ACGAGTTTTCAAACAACGCAAATGGTTGGGCGGTGGCCGACAATGAGAATTCGCTACTCGCGGTTACTGGCGGTGAATATGTATTTGAACACAGACGTACGGAAAGTAGCTGGCTCACCTACAAGCCGGTAAAAACCTATACGGATGGAATGGACTATGAGCTGGAGACAAAGATTCGACACCTCGATGGGATTGAGAATAATGGTATTGGGGTGATTTTTGGACGTAAAGATAACGACAACCAATTCGAGTTTATGATCTCGGCCAATGGGTATTATATGATTAAGCAACTTCGTGGTGGCGAGCGGACTTATATTGCAGATTGGACAAAGCTAAGTAGCATGAAACTTGGTAATTACCAGTACAATACACTTAAGTTGGTGTGTAAAGAGGGTAACTGGACGTTTTATATTAACGGCTATTTTTTACTGACAACCCCAGCGCAAGCTTGGTCTGACAAGCAGGTGGGTTTTGTGGTGTACAAGAACCAAAAAATTGGGGTCGATTACTTTACAATGAAACAGATTCTGCCGACGCAGTACGTGAATAACAATACGAACAATAACAATCAGAATCAGGTTTATACGAATACCGAACCGATTATTAAGGTGTACGAACCGCAGTCGAGCAGAGGGTACAATGTGGTGAAAACCAAATCTGTACGTGTAGCGGGCAAAGCGATTGACCCCGATGGAATCTACGAACTCAAGATTAATGGTGCGGATACCAAGTTTATGGCGGACGGTTATTTTAGTGCCGAAGTGCCTCTTGCGCCGGGACAAAATACGATTACCATTGTAGCGGTAGATACCCGCCGAAAAAGCTCCACAAAAACTATTGTGGTGAGCAGCGAAGTAGAAAATATTGTGGTGGTAAATCAAAATCAGAATCAGAACCAAAATCAGAACCAGAACCCAGAGTTCGACTTTAAGCAACAGAAGCGCCTTGCCTTGGTTATCGGCAATTCGCAATATACCAACGGCGGGCAGTTGAGCAACCCTGTGAACGATGCACGTGCGATGAAAACTGCGCTGGAGCAACTTGGTTTTACGGTGTTGAAGTTCGAGAATTGTACCCAAAAGGATATGCGCCGCGCGATGGATCAGTTTGGTGAGCAACTTCCGGCCTACGATGTGGGAATGTTTTTCTACGCTGGCCACGGTATTGCCGTAGATGGTAACAACTATTTGGTACCTACCGATGCGACGCTCAAAACAAAGAACGACGTGGAGTACGATTGTGTGGATGCTGGCAGGGTGTTGTCTAAGATGGAGGCATCCAAAGTAAAAACGAATATCGTGATTCTGGATGCTTGCCGCGACAATCCGTTCGAGCGGAGTTGGTCCCGTAGCACCGCAGGCAAGGGTTTGGCCTTTATGAATGCGCCATCGGGTTCGTTTGTGGCTTATGCAACTTCGCCCGGGATGACAGCCTCCGATGGTATCGGGGCTAACGGTCTCTATACGGCTGCTTTGTTGGAGCAGTTGCTGATTCCGAATCTTACTATTGAGCAAGTATTTAAAAATGTGCGTACTACCGTGAAACAAAAATCGGGGGGCAAACAAGTGCCTTGGGAATCTACTTCGCTTGAAGGTACGTTCAAATTCAAATAGTACTGGGAATATTCTTGCCCCAAAGCAAGCATTTGCTTAAAACGACGAATGCTCGTGTTTTTTTTGTCAGTTACGCCCCATAATTTAGTTTTTTTATAAATTGCGGGGCTTTTTTTGTAGTTTTTTAAAACTTATGGCCTCGGCTTTGCGTCATACAGAAAACCTGCTTGTATAAAATTTTAATCTAAACGCTGCGACAATGAAAACAAAAATTTCACTTTTATTCACACTGATATTCCTCCTAACGAGTGTGAGTGGCTGGGCGCAAGACACAAGAACAAAAGTCTTGCTCTACGACGACTTCAACGACAACTCAAACAACTGGCCAACAACCAACGATGGAACAAATACAATCTATGTTTCGAGTGGCCATTTATACCTTCAGCACATACCCACAAGTGGTGGCGCGAGTGCAAAAATTACAATTCCGGGTCTCGATCTCAACAAAGATTTCGTGATTGAAACGAAAGTAAAACACGTAGCCGGTATCCAGAACAACGCCTACGGACTCTCGTTTGGCACAGAGAACTTAGAATTCTTCGTGGCAAACAACGGTTTCTATATGGTGCGCGAATTTCGGAATGGTGCGAACACAGATCTGCTACCATGGGTAGAATCTAGTTTGGTAAACAAAGGCAACGATTCGTACAACACTTTTAAAGTGACGAGAGAAGGCTCTAGCTGGAAATTTTACCTCAACGGGAATTACATTACAACCCTCAATTCCAATACTTTAGGTGGTTCGGAAGTGGGTTTCCAGATGTACCAAGACCAAACAGTGGCCTTCGATTATATTTCGGTAAAACAAACCGAAGTGAATTCGTATGTAAATAATTACAACAACAACCAGAACCAGAACCAGAACCAGCAATACACGGCAACAAACCCAATTATAACCATTTACGAGCCGCAATCCAGCAGAGGCTACAATGTGGTAAAAGCAGAGACGGTGCGTTTGGCAGGTAAAGCAATCGACCCCGATGGCATTTACGAACTAAAAGTAAACGGCGCGGACACAAAATTTATGGCCGACGGTTATTTTAGCACCGAAGTTCCACTCGCTCCCGGCCAAAATACGATTACCATCGTGGCCACAGACACCCGCAGACAAAGTACCACAAAAGTAATAGAGGTAAAACGCGAGGACGACTACAACCAAAATCAGAATCAACAAGCGATTGTAAATCAGAATCAAAATCAGAACCAGAATCAAAACCAGAACCAGAACCAGCAGAAGCCACAAAAACGATTGGCTTTGTTAATTGGTAACTCGGCATACAGCAATGGCGGCACATTGGCCAACCCCGTAAACGACGTTCGTTCTATGAAAACCGCACTCGAACAGCTAGGCTTTACCGTACTCAAATACGAAAACTGCACCCAAAAAGACATGCGTAAAGCTATGGACGAATTTGGCGGACAACTACCTGGTTATGACGTGGGTATGTTCTTTTATGCAGGCCACGGAATCGCGGTAGATGGCAACAACTACCTCGTGCCCACCGACGCTACCCTGAAAACCAAACAAGATGTAGAGTACGACTGTGTGGACGCTGGCCGTGTTTTGTCTAAAATGGAAGCCTCGCAAGCCAAAACAAACATCGTGGTATTAGACGCCTGCCGCGACAACCCATTCGAGCGGAGTTGGTCACGGAGTACCGCCGGCAAAGGATTGGCCTTTATGAACGCTCCGTCGGGTTCGTTCGTAGCCTACGCAACTTCTCCCGGAATGACAGCCTCCGACGGTATCAATGGCAACGGCCTCTACACCTCGGCATTGCTCGAACAACTTCTCATTCCAGACCTCACAATTGAGCAAGTTTTCAAGAACGTACGAACTACGGTGAAACAAAAATCGGGAGGCAAACAAGTACCATGGGAATCGACCTCACTCGAAGGTACTTTTAAATTCAAATACTAAGAAACCAATATTGCAGCAAAAGCCTCACCCACCCGGGTGGGGCTTTTTGCGTATAAAGACCTAGCAGTTAGAACGAACAAACCTTTAAACACAGATTACAAGTAAGTTACAAAAAAACACACAAGCCCAATTCAAGCCAATAAAAATAAAAAAAAGGATAAGGAGCTGTAGCCTAACAATATTTGTAAAGGCTGCTGCCGGCTATCCGCTTGTAGTCCTCGCTGGAGGGGACGAAATCAATAGGCCGCAACG
>JBDKHP010000391.1:0-5128 GCA_039797645.1 Bacteroidota bacterium | reverse complement strand
TTAAACTGCGGGTCGCGTATTTCGCGAAAGTTCTGAACACCTAAGGGTAATTTGCCTTTACTTTTCATTCTTTCTCTTTTTTACAAAGTTAGTGAATATCTTAGGATTTGGGCAAGTGGGGTTTCTTTATCTCTTGTAATTAACCCACTGTGCAGCTAATCAGAACGGATTATTTGGTTATCAGCGAATTGCAAATCTTTTAGTTCTGATTTGTGTACTACGGATTTTTTCCTCGCAAGCCGTACAAGTGGGTATTTCGGGCTTACCTCAAAAACGTATTTTATAATGTGACTGTTTGCCCGAAATGCTCAATTATACTAACGCTCCTTGGCCGAAGGCCAACTGAAAGTGCTTGCCCAGCGCAACTACGGCGTTACAGATGGTGCAGCAGATCGGTCTAGCCCGGATAGTAGCGGTAGCCCACAGCTGGCGAACGGAAGTCTCGGTTTAGGAAAGACTTGGATTGGAATACACTGGCGACCTATTGAAAACGTCCCCTCCAGCGAGGACTACAAGCGGATAGCCGGCAGCAGCCTTATATAAGTAATGTTTCGCTCCCGCTCCTTATTATTTTTATTTTTTTCATCTTCTTTTGGGGTTTTCGGGTGGGGTGCTGGCGAATGGTTATTCGGGTTGTTGTGTTTCGGCTGTGGTCTTGGGGTGCTTTTTTTGATTTTTTAAGGGTTTTGGGGAATAATAGACTGGTGTTCGGACTATTTTTGCGTGTGCGAATTTGTGCGTGTGCTTTCGATTCTTTTGGATTGTGGTTTTGTAATTTTCGTACAGGGTGTATGTAACGATGAATTTCTTAGGGTTAAGACTTTATTTGATTTTTATAACTTCAATTTGTGATCTATGAAAAAATTATTGCTGCTATGGGCTATGGTCTATGTGTTTGCGGGCATGGCTCAGACGATTAATTTCGACCAAACTTCGTATGTTTTTGGGCGTATTAAGGAAGAGGCCGGGAAGGTGGAACATGTGTTTACGATTACGAATAAGGGTGACAAACCTCTTATTTTACAGTCGGTTACGGCTTCGTGTGGTTGTACGACGCCGGAATGGCCTCGGGATCCGATTTTGCCAGGCAAAACAGCTGGAATTAAAGTGGTGTTCGACCCGACGAACAGGGGCGGAAATTTCGATAAACGTATTACGGTGGTGTCGAATGCGACGAATGGCAATGCAGAATTGAAAATTTCTGGCGTGATTGAGGCGCGGGAGTTGAAACTGGAAGATAAATACCGCCAAACGATGGGCGATTTGAGGTTCGTGACGGCTTTTGCGGCTTTTACGGAGGTGAAAAATACGGAGTCGAAATCGCAAGAGATTGAGTTTGTGAATACATCGAAGAAGGTGATTAAGTTGGAGGCTTTGAATGTGCCTGCTTTCTTGAAGATTGATATTCAGCCGAGTGAGATTAAACCAGACCAAAAAGGAGTTATTGTGGTGACTTTCGATGGTACGAAGGCGAAGGAGTTTGGGTACACGCTGGATTATGTGAATCTCAAAATTAATGGTGTGGCGGATAAGGCTTACAGACTGATGGTTAGCTCGACGTTGGCTGAGGATTTTTCGAAACTTACGTCGAAACAATTGGCCGATGCGCCACATGCTAGTTTCGAGGGTGCAGAGGTGCAGGATATGGGTCAGTATGGGAAACGGGTGGATGTGACGTTCTCTTTTCCAGATACGCCTAGTGGCCAGAAGATTACGAAGGTTTTTAAGTTTAAAAACACAGGTAAGTCGAACTTGGTGATTCGGAACTCGAAGGCGAGTTGCGGTTGTACTACGGTAGAACCGTCGGGCAAGGTGATTAAACCAGGTGCTACGGGTGTGATTAAGGTTGTGTTTGATACGGATGGCAGATCGGGGCCACAGTCGAAAACTGTAACACTGACGCTGAACGACCCAGATGCACCTACTGTGAAACTGATTGTGCGGGGTACTTTGAAGTAGCGGAAGCGCCAATGCCAACAATATTGCGAATTATGGGCTGTTGAACGGCGCGTAATTCGCAATTTGTGTTCAGGAGCTTTGGTTTGTGAGGGTTCTGTTTTATTTTTGTGCCAAATAAAACGGATAAGAATTACAGTGGGAAGTAAAAAAAAGAGTTTGCCGCGATTGTCTCAGCTCGAGATTGTCGATATTGCTGCCGAGGGCAAGGCTATTGCACGTCATAATGATATGGTGGTTTTTATATCGAATGCCGTTCCGGGCGATGTGGTAGATGTGCGTGTTACAAAGCTTAAAAAGAATTTTGCTGAGGCTGAAATTGTGGAAATCACAAAATTTTCTGAAGATAGAATTGAGCCCGTTTGTGAGCATTTTGGCCATTGTGGCGGTTGTAAGTGGCAGATGTTGCCCTACGAAAAACAGCTCTTTTACAAACAAAAACAGGTTGTGGATAATTTTGAGCGTATTGGTAGGCTAGACCTGAACGCGGTGGAAGTTGTGCCGATTCTGGCGGCGTCGAGGAGTGAATTCTACCGCAATAAGTTGGAGTTTACTTTCTCTAACAACCGTTGGTACACGAAAGAAGAACTGGCTGAAACCGAATCTATTACAGATTGGAACGCCTTGGGTTTCCACGTTCCGAAAATGTTCGACAAGATTATTGACATCCGTAAATGTCACCTCCAAGACGACCCATCAAACGAAATTCGTTTGTTTTTGAGACAATACGCTACGGATCACCAGCTTACGTTTCACAACCCGCGTACCCACCGTGGTTATTTACGCAATGTGATTATTCGTACGGCTTCTACGGGCGATCTGATGGTGATTCTGATCGTTAATTCCGACGAACCTGAGGTGCTAAATCCTTTGCTCAGTGCGCTGAAAGTAGCTGTGCCGCAGATTACTTCGCTGATGTACGTCATCAATTCGAAGTTTAACGACAGTATTCAGGATTTGGATGTGTCGCATTTCGAGGGTAAGGATCACCTTATCGAACGGATGGAAGATTTGCAGTTTAAGGTAGGGCCAAAATCGTTTTACCAGACTAATTCGGAACAGGCGTATCGTTTGTATTGCATCGCACGCGAGTTTGCAGGGCTTACGGGCAGCGAGGTTGTCTACGATTTGTACACGGGTACGGGTACGATTGCCAATTTTGTGGCGGCCAAAGCGGCCAAAGTGGTGGGCGTGGAGTATGTGCCCGAGGCTATTGAAGATGCAAAAGTGAATTCGGCCTTAAACGGAATTGAAAATACGCTCTTTTTTGCGGGCGATATGAAGGATGTGTTTACCCACGATTTCATCCGGGCGAATGGTAAACCAGATGTGATAATTCTGGATCCGCCACGGGCAGGTATTCATACCGATGTGGTGAAGGGTTTGCTCTTTGCAGCGCCGCAACGCATTGTTTATGTGAGTTGTAACCCTGCAACTCAGGCTAGAGACATAGAGCTGCTTGGCGAAATGTACCGTCTTGAAAAGCTTCAGCCTGTAGATATGTTCCCGCATACGCATCATGTGGAAAACGTAGCACTTCTCGTAAAAAAATAAAGCCTGCTCTTTATATAAAAAAACGCCCGAGGCTCTAGTAACTCGGGCGTTTTTTATGTGCTTACTTTTTCGGCAAAAGTGTAAGTATGGAGTGTTTGCCTTTTTCGACATCGTCGCGATTCATCAATTGCGGGCGGTTTTTCCCAGCGAGATACATCGTGGCTTGGTCGGCGTAGTACGGACTCATAAAATGGCCAGATTGCCCTGTGGGTAATACACTGCGAGAGTGGGTAATGTCGGCAAAGTCGCAAATGATGCGCATTGCAGGGCCACCTTTGGCGGGGTATTCTCCAGAGTTGGTTACGACGAAATCGAGCTTGTTCACAACCTCGTTGCCTCCTGTGGCCTCAAATGGGCCGACATCGAAAAGTTTGTCCAGGGGTTTTTTCTTCCCAAGAATATGTCCGTAGGTGACGGTATGTACCCGTTTCCAAACCCAAGTGGTGGGATCGGTGCCCAATTGTTGCGCCAATGCTTTGCAGGTTTCGTGGAAACTCTGCGTAACGAGATCCGAAAGACTTTCGCGTGCGGGAGTTGTAGCATTGTCCCACCACGGCGAATTGGGCAAACGGAATATATACCGCAACGAACGCTGCCCTGTGTATAGATTGAACAAGTTTTCGGCAGCCTTGTCGCCAAGTTCGTCGGCCATGGCAGCTTGCCACACCAAGTACACCCATTTGGTGTAAATAGTAGGGCCTTGTTGCATCAGGCTGTGTGTGCCGTCCCAAGTTTTTGCCAATTCGAGCACTTTCTTTTCGGTGTCATTCAGCGACTTTGTGTTGAGTACCGCCACCAAATCGGCGAGGGTTTGCTTCAATTGAGTGCCGTTGTCGTCCATCTGAATCTCTAGCATGTCGGCCACGGTGAGTTTATCTTTTCTGAGCAAAAGTTCGTGAATACGCCGTGCCCGATAATCGTCGGCATAATACCCTTCCACTATTGGTTTGGCGGTAGAATCTGCCTGATTGTTGGCCGAGTATAAGATACCTTCTGGCGGATTGACACTGCTTGGATTCTGATCGAAGCTATAATAACCCAAAATGTCGTCTTTGCCCGACGCTCCATCGAGCACGAGGCTTGGGTTCGGGCCCTTGGGGCGTATGGGTAAACGGGCACAAGCCCACCAAGCAATGTTGCCCGTAGAATCGGCATAGAGCAAGTTCAGCCCTGGCGAATAAATCCACGAAGCCGCCTGCTCAACCTCTGCCAAGGATTTCGAATGAGAAATCTGGTAAAAAGCATCGAACATTCTCGAAGGCGCTTGGGTATGTTCCCACCACACCGCCAAAGGAGCATTTTGTTTCTGTTTCAGATCTGGCAACACATCGTTCATAATAGGCCCGTGGTTGGTAATCCGAACATCGAAATTCACATCGGGTGCATTCTTCACTTTTATCACTTCCTTGCGAATCTCGAAATCTGTCCAGACACCTTTTTTTGAGTACTGATTCGAGTTCTTTGGATTCACAGTTTCGGCGTAAAAGTCGCTGTCGTCGTTTTTGAACATCGTAAGCCCCACGGACATGAAACGGTTGTGGCCAATCAGTCCGAAGGGAATACCCGCCAAATGATTGCCGTAATAACTGAATCCGGGGCATTCTAAATACGCCTCGAA
>JBDKHP010000390.1:0-5668 GCA_039797645.1 Bacteroidota bacterium | reverse complement strand
TACACCATCGCCACGTCGGACGTATTGCAGATTCCGCGAATACCGGCAGGTGCAACACGAATTACCGAGCCTTCTTTAATCGGGAAACAATCCTGGTCAACCTGAAATAGGCCCGATCCTTTAAGAATGATATAACTTTCTTCATTTTTCCGATGTATATGAAAATAAGGCTGTTCGCTGTGTGGTAAAAGTGTGTTGAACGAAATCTGAGTCCCGCTGGCCTTTGTTGCATCTTTCAAAAAAACCTTTCCAATAACCAATTTGTTATTCACGGGGTGAATCAGATTGTAATCTGTAAGTGCGTCTAAGCTGCCCATATCTACGGCAGTGAAGTTTTCATTTTCCGCAAGTGATGTTAGTTTTTTCATGGGTGTTGTTTTTGGTGAAATTTGTGAACGGCAATTTTAAGTGCCGAACTTGCTTGTAGGCCACAAATATACACAGCGTAAGCAGAAACAGCGAATAAAGATTCATGTTCGGACGAACCTATTGCCTTTTTAAGCAAATCGGCAAGTCTGTGGGTTGTTCAACAATCTTTCCGCTTCACAGAAACATTCAGATTATGAAAGAGATAGGCTATTCTTGATGTCTGAAAAGCAATGCCACCATTGCATAAATAAAATGTCAGTGTACGGTACCACTTCAAATTATTATATGTTATATTTAGTTCATGGAGCGTTGTGGTTTGTGCAGCCACTGCATTCAATAGTATTCGAGATAAAAAAATAGGAATAGAATTTGACACAATATGGAGCTTTGCCAGTAACCGATTAGAACCAACAAACGTATGACAGACTTTGGTTTGTGTGGCATATTTACAACATAAAACGGTGCTTGTCGCTGAGGCTTTACAAATTTAATGGGTATAAATTTTAACAAAATGACAGAATCTGAAACTCAATATATTCAAAAAATAGAGAAAGAATTGAAGGATTTGAAAGAACAAAATTCTTCTCAATTGAGTATGTACGAAATGACCACCATTTATTTGAAAAAACTTCAAGAAGAATTGAAGATTTCTGAACATAAATTAACAGAAGTAAATAAAAAATTAATCGATAGTATTAATTATTCCAAACATATTCAAGATGCCTTTATAGTACAGGATACTGTGTTGCAGAAAATGTTCCCATCGTCGTATATTTTTCAGAAACCGAAAGATATTGTGAGCGGCGATTTTGTTTGGGCATACGAACACAATAGCGTTTTGTACTTGGGGGTTGGCGATTGTACAGGCCATGGCGTGCCAGGTGCCATGTTGTCGATTTTTGTAATCAGTATGCTCAATCAGATTGTGAATCATTTTGAAAATGAGACCCCTGCGGGAATTTTAGTGCGGTTAGATCACCTAATGCAGAAATATCTGTCGCAATATACCGATCAGATTCGAGATAGCGTAGAAATAAGTCTTATTCAATACGATAAGCACCACAACCAATTGATCTATTCGGGTGCTAAACGACCCTTAATTCACATCCGAGACAATGAAATAACTAGCTACAAGGGGGCTAAATATGTATTGGGCAACAGCGATAGGCGGAATGAACAGGTGCAAGATATAGTAATTGAGTTTCAGAAAAACGACATGCTTTTTATGTTTTCCGATGGTTTTCCCGATCAGTTTGGCGGCCCCTTCAATGCAAAATTCACCTCAAAACATTTGATTTCTGTATTGGCAGAAAATGCGCACTTTCCCATAGCGGTTCAAAATGAAAAAATTAAATCCGTGTTTGATAATTGGCGCGGCGAAATAGGCCAGACAGACGATGTGCTTTTAGTAGGAATACAACTTTAATTCACAAAATACAGATAAATATGAATGCAAAAATCACAGCAACCGATGTTTTGCCCACCTTGACGTACAAATACGAAATTGTTATCAGTAAAGATTGTGGGAAAGTGTTTTTACTGCCCGACGAACACATAATGATCTGCGAACTAACCAAAGAGTATGTTCCGATTGAAGAATTTAAGGAAATATTCTCAGAAACTGTGCAATTTATTGATAAATTTAAGATTAAAAAGTTCATTTTCGACAAACAAAATCTTCGTGTATTTCACCAACCCTCAATGGAGTGGTATTTTGTACAGTGGAAACAAGAAATCTACACCAAAGGGCTGACGGTGCATAGAAAAATTTTACCACAAGATCAGCCAGCATTCAACTTGGCCGTTGAGGCGGGTCGTGCTAAAATCATGGTCGATTATAAAGATACCGTTATTCCTAAACTCGACATTCAGTATAAAACCACTGTGAAAGCCGCAATTGAGAGTTAAACGGGACCAAACCTGAGATTCCGCTTCGCGAACCCTCGCTGCTCTAGTTGCGAGCGACTGCTCCCGAGGTTGAGACAGATCTAAAATTAAAGTACGTGTAAGCGTAATTAGCACAAATACAGCCAGTTATTAGTAACTGGCTGTTAATTTTCCACCAAAGTCACGCAAAAATTGCACGCAAATGCCAACTGAATTCACCTATCTCGAAGCGTTCGTAAACCAGATAGATGTACATTGCCCCAAGTGTAGTGCCCATGCATTGGTAATTTCGCCACCCCAACAACGCGAAACAACACGCTGTATCTGTACACATTGCGGGTTTACACAATGCTGGCAGGGAAACGCTACGCTCAAAACAAACGCGCGTGTCTTCTTCCAAATGGGTGCTATCGTCCTCGGTCAAGCCACAGATTGCTACTTCGGATTTTCGTTGTGGTATTGTATCAATTTCAAAAACGAAACCCTTTTTGCCTACAATATTTCGCATCTTGAATTCTTAGAAAATTATATTGCTAATAAATTACGCGAACGAAGTAGTAACGATGCAGGTTGGAGCAACCAGAGCCTTGAAAGTAGGTTGCCACGCTGGATGTTGTTGTCAAAAAACAGAGCAGAAATTTTAAAAAAAATATCAGTTCTTAGGAATAAAAAATAACTAATCTATGTTTTGTCCGTTTAGAAAATATTTAGCATATTATTAAACAAATATTCAAGTAATTCTGGTTAATTTTACTTTTTAAGGATCTAACAGCTAATCAATTAGAGTACAAATTCAGAAAGTACGATTGACAGACGTTCCAAACCTTCAATAATTCTAGGCGCAGGCATATTAGAAAAATTGATTCTAAAGGTATTTTCGTGCCCACCATTTGGAAAAAATGATCCCCCTGGTACAAATGCAACATTTCTTTCAAGACTCTTCACCAGCACATCGCGGGCATTGATATGCGCGGGCAATTCTACCCAACAAAACAAGCCACCCTTAGGTCGAGTAAACGTAATTCCTTGAGGGAAAGTTCTTTCCATTGTACTAATGGCTAAATCCCTACGCAACTTATAAGTCGCTATTATTTTTGCAATATGAAGATCTATATCAAACAACTCCAGATATTTTGATATTTCCATTTGTGCAATTGTATTGCATTGTAAGTCAACACCTTGTTTTACAAGCACATATTTGCGAATAATATCTTTATCACCAGCAATCCATCCGATTCTATACCCCGGACAAAATATTTTGGAGAAACTACCCGTACATAGCACATTACCATCACGATCAAACGACTTTATAGAGGGGAGACTTTCGCCCTCAAACCTCAATTCACCATACGGATTATCCTCAATTACAACCAGATTGTACTTTTTAGCAATCTCTGCCAATTGTTCCCTACGCTGGTAATTCCAAGTTCTGCCTGTGGGGTTTTGGAATTCGGGAATAACGTAAAGTAATTTAGTATTTACGTTATTTTTAAGTATTTCCTCCAACTTTTCAATTATCATTCCTTCGTCGTCAGTAGGAACTTCTATAAAATTGCAACCGTATGCCTTGAAAGCACTGATTGCAGCCAGATATGTGGGACTTTCGCACAAAACCAAATCGCCTTCATCTAAAAACACTTTCCCTGAAAGGTCGAGTGCTTGTTGCGAACCATGGGTTATTAATATGTTATCAGCATCAAACGACGTACCCAAGCGGGAATTCATTCTCTTTGCAATCCAAGCCCTTAGGGGGGCATACCCTTCGGTTGTTGTATATTGTAAGGCAACTTGTCCGGATTCTTCAAGTACAATCCGATTCACTTCCTTAATTTCGTCGATGGGAAAAAGCTCGGGAGCTGGTAAACCTCCAGCAAATGAAATGACTTCTGCCCTTTCTGTAACTTTTAAAATCTCTCTTATTTCCGAAGCTTTTAAATAAGAAATTCGTTTCGCATATTTATGTGTCATCATGATAAATATCTAGGTTTTCCAAATTGATTTGCCATTCCATTTAGAGTAAGATTAGAACTCTAGCTTTTCTGTTTATTCAAACTCAATCCTAAAATTGGCACATAAAGATAATAACAATCAGCATTATTTGAATCGCTCGCTTTTAGATTTGAGCAAAAAAAATACGCGCATAAGGAAGCTATGATTCTGATTGGACAATCCTGTGCTTGGGAAACGACTACCATTCTACGGTAATTAAAATGGAACAAAAATCTTAAATATAATAGAAATTTCACAGCGTAAAATACAATCTGAAATTTGGAAGATATTAAAGTATAATATTAAAAAAAACAAAAAATTGAGTAGATGGGGTTGCCTATATTTATAAGGTAGGTCTTTTGATCCAATTTATTTTCTGATGGTGTAATGCTGTGCTAAGGTAGGTGAAATATTCCTTAGTTTTTACCGACTTTAATGAATGGAAGCCACAAATGATGCGATGTAGCTTCATTTGTGGCTTTATAATTTCTAAAGAAATTATGCTTTTTTTGTCGATACTTGGTATATAGCTGTTTTTTATACGGGATTGCGAGAAGTACAGCCCACTTAAAAAACAATCCACTACGCCCACAACTAAAAAAATTACAGTATCGACTCGCTAGAACCTATTGAACTTAGCCGTTAGTTGTGCATTTATTTTGCTTTCGTTTTGGGGGTTACACGCTTGAGTTCGTACAAATCCTTACGTCTGTCTCGTAGGTTTCTGACGCTTCCAAACTGATTTAGCTCGCGCAACAGGTCAATGTCCACGTCGGCAATTAGAATCATTTCGGTGTTTGGTGTGGCTTCCGCTTTGATTCCCGTAGATGGAAATGCAAAATCGCATGGCGTAAATACCATTGATTGAGCATATTGAATGTCCATATTGTGTACCTTTGGCAGGTTGCCCACGCTGCCAGCTATGGCCACATAGCATTCGTTTTCTACTGCACGGGCTTGTGCGCAGTTGCGTACGCGGGAGTATCCGTTTTGGGTGTCGGTGAGGAATGGTACGAAAAGTAAGTCCATTCCTTCTTCGGCCAAAAGGCGACTGAGTTCGGGGAATTCGACATCGTAGCAAATTAGGATGCCAATTTTGCCACAATCTGTATCGAAGGCTTTAATCTGACTGCCACCTTGCAAGCCCCATACTTTGGCTTCGTCGGGGGTTACGTGAATTTTCTCGAAACGTTCTACTGCGCCGTCGCGTTTGCAGAGATAGCCAGCGTTATAGAGGCTTCCGTCTTTGAGTTCGGGCATACTGCCTGTGATGATATTAATGTTGTATGAAATGGCCAATTCTGAAAACTTGGCCACAATGGAAGGTGTGTGCTTGGCAAGTTCGCGAATGGCTTCTGGCTCGGAAAGGTGGTTGTGAACTGCCATAAGTGGCGCATTGAAGAATTCTGGAAAGAGTGCAAAG
>JBDKHP010000389.1:0-2691 GCA_039797645.1 Bacteroidota bacterium | reverse complement strand
CGGTAGCAGTCATTACAAATATTGTTGGGCTACAGCTCCTTACCCTTTTTTTTATTTTTCTGGTTTTAGGTTTGCTACGATTTTTATGTCTTACGGATGCAATATGCTCTTTTTCTGGTGTTTTTGGGGATTTATTTGCGAAAATCTGCATTTTGAAAGTTCGGTTTTTGTCGCTTGTTTTTTTTACACAGGCTGGTGTCCGATTGGTTTTTTTTTGCGTTCGTTGTGTTTTTTCTTGGGCTTTGAAAATTATGCGCAAAACAGATTTAGAATTGCATGACTTTAGTAATTTTGCAGGCTTGTATAAAAGCGTTTCTATGATTGATTTTGAGAAAAAAGTGTTGAGCAACGGTTTGAGGGTTATCCACCACCGTGATAAATCGAGTTTGGTAGCGGCGGTGAATGTGTTGTACGATGTCGGTTCTAAAGATGAAGCTACTGATAAAACTGGCTTTGCACATTTGTTTGAACATCTGATGTTTGGAGGGTCGGCAAATATCCCGAATTTCGATAGGCCAGTGGAATTTGTGGGGGGCGAAAATAATGCCTACACAAGCTGTGATGTTACTTGCTACTACATGACGCTACCCAAGGCGAATATCGAAACTGCATTGTGGCTCGAATCGGACCGGATGTTGAAGCTCGATTTTTGCCAGCAAAGTCTTGAAGTTCAGCAACAAGTCGTGATTGAAGAATATAAGCAGACGTATTTGAATAAGCCGTACGGCGATGTGTGGGGTTTGTTGCGCAAGGAAGTGTATAAGTCGCATCCGTACAGTTGGCCGACAATTGGCGATGGTATTGCGCATGTAGAAACGGCTACTTTGGAAGATGTGGAGCGTTTTTTCTATACGCATTATGCGCCTGATAATGCGGTGCTTTCGGTGGTGGTAGATTTTGATTCGGACTATGTGTTTGGTTTGGTAGAAAAGTGGTTTGGCGATATTCCTGGGCGAAATGTGAAGCCAAGAAGTATTCCAGAGGAGCCCGAGCAAACGGCACCGCGCTTTCTGGAGGTTTACAGGCCTGTGCCTTTCGACAATATTTACCTTGCCTTTCGGATGTGTAAACGTGGCGACGATGCCTTCATTGCCCACGATTTGTGTTCGGATGTTCTTTCAAATGGAGAATCGTCGCGCTTGGTGCAGCGTCTGTTGCGCAACAAAGAACTGTTTACGTATATCGATGCGTACGTGACAGCCGAAATTGAAACCGGACTGATGATTGTAACGGGTACGCTCCTCAAAGGTGTGTCGTTGGCGGATGCCGAGCGTGCTATTTGGGAAGAGCTGGAGTTGCTGCTTGCAGAGGGCTTGTCGGATTATGAGTATCAGAAACTCATTAACAAGGCGCTTTCGTCGCTTATTTATTCGGAAATAGACCCTATGTCGAAGGCTATGATGCTTGCTTCTAGCGAATTGCGTGGCGATGCAAGTCTTATCAATACGGAGGCCGATCGTTACCTGAGTACGACCAAAGAGGAGGTTGAATTGGCTGCGAAATCTGTGTTTCGTAAGGAAAACTGTACGACTTTGTGGTACAGAGCAGATGGTACTGTCTGAGTTTTATGAGAATCCCAAACGAGAGCGATTTTTTGGTGGTTTCGAGCTTCCCCGAATCGCTCTTTTTTTGTTAAATTCGGCCAAATTTCCGACAGAATGGTTCAACAAATACATTTTCAGCTACCACAACAACGTAGGGGCGCACATTTGGTTACACGCTTGGTAGAGCAACGCCTAAGCATTTTGCCAGACTTGGGTTTCGTAAACCTCTTTCTGATGCACACCTCAGCCGCACTTACGATCAATGAAAATGCCGACCCAAGTGTACGCACCGACCTCACGGCGAGTCTGGATCGTTTGGTGAAAGAACGCGAACCATTCTACACCCATATTTATGAGGGCGACGACGATATGCCAGCGCATATAAAATCGTCACTTTTGGGTGTGTCGCTTACAATTCCAATTTCGGGCGGACGGCTACACATGGGCACTTGGCAGGGTATTTATCTTTGTGAGTTTCGCGAGACTGGCGGCGCGCGCAATATCACTGCAACTATTTATAGTTGAAGCTTGTTCCCTATATTTCAAAATTCATTCAATTTACTGACACAAATTCAATTTCAAAATGTCAACCAACAGTGTTAAAAAGTATTCGGGCGGTATTTTCTTTGCCGCGCTTACAATTGGTGTTTACTTACTCTATATTTATTACGGAAAGATTTTCGCCAAAAATATAAGCCTGCACGGGCAAGAGAAAGTGTACTTGTATATTCCAACGGGGAGCGATATGCACGACCTAGAAAAAATAATTACTGATGCCAACTTCCTTCTAAACGAATCGAGCTTTTGGTGGATGGTTGAAAAAAAGAAATTTACCCACGTAAAGCCTGGTAAATATACTGTTCGCGATGGCATGACAAATAGTGAGTTGGTGAATATTCTACGCGCTGGCGCACAAACACCCGTAATGGTAAAAGTTCCTAGCGTTCGGAGTAAAGCTGTATTCGCAGGAACTATTGCACGTCAGTTGGAAGTAGATTCCACTGATCTTGTTCGATTGCTCTATGACGAAGGTTTTTTGGAAAACAAAGGCTTCACCGTAGAAACTGTTTTAGGTGCCTTTATTCCAGAAACTTACGAAATGTTTTGGAATCAGGATGCTGAGATTTTCTTTGACAAAATGATGAAG
>JBDKHP010000388.1:0-6203 GCA_039797645.1 Bacteroidota bacterium | reverse complement strand
TTTTAAATGCTCATTTACAAGTAGTAAACTCCGCTTTAAAAAATCCAATCCGCCTTGACCTCAACTAAAAAAACAGACTCTATAATAGCCCAATAGCCGTAGGTAATGAAATTAACAAACGAACGTGAAAAAAAAGAGAACTCTAAATAAGATCGTAAAACTCCGATTGATTGCTTTTCGGATGCACATAAACAGGGAATGGTTGCGATTACGGACTTGGTCTCGCCGAATTATCCCTCCGGGTTTTGGTGGGATTCCTATTTACGATGTGGCAATTATGTACCTAAAGGGTAGCAAGAGCCATTCTGTATCTACGCGTGCAGCTGCGGTGTCGTATAATTTTTATTTGGCATTTTTTCCCACTCTTATTTTTCTGTTTTCGTTGATTCCGTATGTGCCGATCGACAATTTTCAGGCAGAATTACTGCTTTTAATACGGCAATTACTGCCAAAAAATGCGATGAGTAACTTGCAAGCTACATTAGAAGACGTAATTGTAAAGAAACATACCTCCTTACTTTCGGTGAGTTTGCTTTCCATTGTGTACTTTGCCCAGAATGGGGTGAATTCGTTGATCAATTCGTTCAATGCATCTGCGCATACCGAGGAGCATCGTAATTGGTGGCAGCAACGTTTGGTGTCGCTCATGCTCATGGGGCTTATGTCGGCATTGATGCTTGTGGGTGTTTCTCTGTGGATTGTAACCCAGTTTATGGCATCTTACATCCTTACCAAACAATGGACGGAATGGGTACCTACGATTCCGTTGCTACTTGTTGGCCGCTGGGTAATTATTATGTTGTTGTTCTTTGTGGCTATTTCGTCGATGTATTATTTTGCACCGGCCCGACAAGAACGGTGGCGTTTCTTTTCGGTTGGTTCGGTAATGGCGACGTTCTTTTCGCTCGTTATTTCGGTGGGTTTTTCGGTGTATGTCAATAATTTTGGGCAATACAATCAGCTTTATGGGTCTATCGGTACGATGATGGTGATTATGCTTTGGATCTATTTCAATGCGCTTGTACTCTTGCTTGGTTACGACCTGAACAGCAGTATTCGCCGTGCCCAACGCGATAGGCAATTGTAGGGCGGGGTGCTGGGATGTGGGTCTGGTGAAATGAAAGTAGTTTTTCGTGTTGAGTGAAAAGGGTTATAACGGCTGAGTTACGGACTGTGTATTTTTCTTGAAATACTCCGGATGTTTTGGCTTTTGTTTTAGTTCTGGACTTCAACTCGAACACAACGAAACCAGTTTGAGTTTCTTCTATGTTGTCGATTTCTTGTTGTATCGAACGCCATAAAACGAACTAGCCTTGGAATTCTGCGTGAAGCTTGTTTTACCTACCTTACCTGCGCCAAAACACTTACTCAATTGGGTTTTAAGGACGCTTTGAATCCATGTAGCCAAATTGATTGTTTATACAAAAGCTTCAATTTTAGGTTTAGGGGCAAGTTTGCGGCTGGCTCTGTATGAATTTGTGTGCAAGAATGAAGTATCTGGTAATGTTTTAAGGGTGTATCCTGCGAAGCCCCAAAATGACTAAACGAAGAAAACTCGCCCCAATGCTTCTGTTTTCTGCTGGCATTTCTATTAGCGCACATTTCTGTATTTGGAACGCTATAAGGCCCAAACAATTTTTCGTATTTCGCGCCATTTTTAGGACTTCGTGGCTAAAAACATCCTAAGCCGTATGCTGGTGCGTGCTATTGCGCTGGATATGTGTTGGTAGTAATACGCCCCATGGCCGTAGGCCAACTGATTTGGCTTGCCCCGCGTACTTATGGCGTTACAAACGGAGCTGCCGACCGAACTAGCCCGGATAGTAGCGGTAGCCCACAGCTGGCGAACGGAAGTCTCAGTAAATGAAAGTGTTGGATTGGAATACATAGGTTGCCTATTGATTTCGCCCCCTCCAGCGAGGACTACAAGCGGATAGCCGGCAGCAGCCTTTACAAATTTTGTTGGGTTACAGCTCCTTATTATTTTTATTTTTTTTGCTCTCGGGAGGGGGAGGCCGTGCGTGGCTGCCCGACGGGAAAAGCCGCTGCCGGTATTGTGGCAGCGGATGGACTATTGGTTGAAATGAGAGGTGTCGTTCTCGAGTACCATTTTGAATTTTTGGCTGCTTGGGTCGTAATCGACCTGATAGAGGCAGAGGTTGTTGTGGCCGTATTGGGTCATCTGGGAAATGGGTTTTCCAAACATGAGACAGAGTAAAATCCGAATGGCGCGGCCATGGGTGGAAATGAGGATGTTGGTAGCCTCGGTATTGAGTATTTGTTGGAGACTTTGGCGGAGTCTGGTGGCTACGTCTTCGGGACTTTCGCCCCCGAAGGCTTTCACTTGGGTTTTGCCTTCTTCCCAACGCCGCAATATGCGCCGTATGCCGGGTTTTAATTCAACCGAGGGGAAGCGTCCGTCGTAAATGCCCCACGATAATTCGTCGAGCCCAGCGAGTTGCTCGTGTATGCCTCCGTTTTCGATGAATTTTGCGACCGACTGGCCAGTGCGTTTGAGAGACGAGCTGTAGATTCTGTCGAAACTGAGGTGTTTGTATTTTTCGTAAAATTTGTCGGCTTGGTCATATCCGGTTTGGTTCAGATCGGCATCGATGAGCCGCCCCTGAATGATGCCTTGTAGGTTGAAATCGGTTTCGCCGTGGCGAACAATATAGAAGTGTTTCGGGTTCATGTATTTAGGTTTTATAGTGCCATTTGCTCAGAGCATCCCAAAGGACAATGCCCGCTGATACCGCAACGTTAAAGGAGTGTTTGGTGCCAAATTGGGGTATTTCCAGGCAACGCCCGCATTGGTCTATGAGCGTTTGCTCTACGCCGTGTACTTCGTTGCCGAATATAAAGGCGTATTTACCCTGTGGGCTTGGCGCAAAATTGGGCAAAAATGTGCTGCCTTGCGCTTGTTCTACGGCCCAAACTTCGTAGCCTTGCTCCATAAGTTGGCTTACGGCCTGGGCACTTGTGGCAAAATGTTGCCAACTTACCGACTCGGTAGCACCCAGCGCCGTTTTGTGTATTTCTTTGTTGGGCGGGCTTGCGGTGATGCCACAGAGGTAAATGGCTTCGCACGAGAGTGCGTCGGCGGTACGGAAAATCGACCCCACGTTGAGGGCACTCCGTACGTTGTCGAGAACTATTACAATAGGTGCTTTGGCTTGTTCTCGAAATTCTTCGACAGTTTTTCGGTCGAGTTCGTAACTTTGAAATTTTCGCATTTTTTTCAGTTTGATACAAGGTACAAAGATAAAGCATCGGTGCAAGTGTTTGCGAACCCAACGGCTTTGTTGGCGATTTTAGCCGCATTTTAGCTGTTTTTTTTTCCATCTTTGTTCATTACAACGCACGGACATTAATTCTTACACACAGAAAATGAAAGATTTTGAGAATCAACCTGAAAGGAATGCAAGCAGCCAACCCTTAGTTGTTGCGCCTGCATCAATTGTAGAAATAGACGCGGGGAACTTATTGGATGCGGGCAAAGATCCGTTTTCGGACATTTTACAAATGCTCAACACCTTGCCTAAGACCAAATGCCTACGAGTGGTGAACAGTTTTGAACCCGTGGCACTTATTTCCCTAGTCACGAAACGAGGCTACCGAACTTGGGTCGATAAGAAAGGCCACAACATATACTATACCTACATCTGCATTGCCGAATTTAACGGTTTTTTGAACAAAGATAACTGATTACCAGCGTAGTAACTACGTCAGTGCAAAGAGCCGAATGCTATACATTTACCGCTTTGGGTGGTAGGTGTATGGCAAACCTTGCAAGTTTTAGTGTTTTAGCACATTTAAAACCCAGAATGCCCAAAAGATCGAATTCACCCTGATAACACACCGAATACCCAACAAAAAAACAATAAAAATTAGGAGCGGGAGCAAAACTTTTCAAAGATAGGGCTGCTGCCGGCTATCCGCTTGTAGTCCTCGCAAACGGAAACGAAATCACTTGGCCGCCTTTGTATTTCAATCAGACCACTGTACAAAAGGTTATTGCGTCACCTTGCTGTGGGCTACCGCTACTATCCGGGCTAGGCCGTGCCCCACTTTCCAAACGCAAGCCGTAGTCAGTTTGGGCAAAAGTTCCAGTTGGCCTACGGCCATGTGGCCCGGTCGCCAAGCCTACGGCTTGCCTAGAAACCACAAACTTCAGCACGACACACTTCCGTTTCCCCCCATATTCCCCCCGAAAGCGTCGGCAACCGCACAAAAAAGTACGAAATTGTATTCTTTACCATACTTTTTCTACAAAAATGTAAGCTCTCTTTTTTTCATTCCCGATCCAATTTAAGGCAACAAACACTCGTTTGTGCATTTTGCCAACACGCCTGTTTTACAGTCAACATTCACTAAATAAACAAATTACGTACAAACACACCATGTAACGATCCGAGATATTATCACTATTCGGAAAGGCAATACCCTTTTTTAGGTAGTTATATACTTTTTTTTTTTATTTTTGCGAAGTGGTTTATTTAGATTAATTCTAAATAAGATTAATTAAGGACAAATACTAAAACAACATACGCATGAGTAGCGACGATAAGATCCTGAGCGAATATGCCAATCGGAAATACGAAGCGGGTTTTGTGACAGAAATCGACTCGGACGTTTTCCCGAAGGGACTAAATGAAGACGTGATTAGGAGAATTTCTGCAATAAAAGAAGAGCCGCAATGGTTGCTCGATTTTCGTTTGGAAGCATACCAAAAATGGCAATTAATGAAAGAACCCAAATGGGCACATCTTCATTATGCAGAACCAAATTTTCAGGATTTGAGCTATTACGCAGCTCCAAAAAAGAAAGCGAAACTAAATAGTTTGGACGAAGTAGATCCAGATATTATAGAAATGTTCAACAAACTTGGTGTACCCCTAGAAGAACAAAAAATACTTTCGGGCGTGGCTGTAGATGTGGTAATCGACTCGGTTTCGGTACACACAACTTTTAAGGAGACACTTGCAGAACGTGGTATAATCTTCTGCTCAATATCCGAAGCCGTACGCGAACATCCGGAAATGGTACGCAAGTACATGGGTTCGGTAGTTCCGCAGAGCGATAATTTCTATGCAGCACTAAACTCAGCCGTTTTCACCGACGGTTCGTTTTGTTATATCCCCAAAGGCACACGCTGCCCGGTAGAACTTTCAACCTATTTCCGTATCAACGAAGGCAGTACAGGACAGTTCGAAAGGACGCTTATCATTGCCGACGAAGGTTCGTACGTAAGTTATTTAGAAGGCTGCACAGCCCCCATGCGCGACGAAAACCAGCTTCATGCTGCCGTTGTAGAAATTATTGTGGAAGCCGATGCCGAAGTGAAATATTCTACCGTTCAGAACTGGTACCCTGGCGACGAAAACGGAAAAGGTGGCATTTTCAATTTCGTGACAAAACGCGGTATTTGCAAAGGCGACCGTGCCAAATTAAGCTGGACACAAGTAGAAACTGGTTCGGCTGTTACTTGGAAATACCCTTCCACCATACTGAAAGGCGATTATTCAGTAGGTGAGTTTTATTCGGTGGCGGTAACGAACCACTTCCAACAGGCCGATACGGGTACCAAGATGATTCACTTGGGCAAAAAATCGCGTTCTACAATTATATCGAAAGGTATTTCGTTGGGAAAATCAGACAACACCTACCGCGGGCAGGTGCGTATCGGTAAAAATGCCGAAGGAGCCAGAAACTTCTCGCAATGCGACAGTTTGCTCATTGGTACAAATTGCGGCGCGCATACCTTCCCATACATCGACGTGGACAACCCAACGGCTACCGTAGAACACGAGGCTACCACTTCTAAAATTGGCGAAGACCAAATTTTCTACCTTATGCAACGTGGCTTGGATATGGAAAACGCCGTAAGCATGATCGTAAACGGTTTTGCCAAAGAGGTACTGAGCCAACTCCCTATGGAGTTTGCGATGGAAGCAAAGAAATTACTTTCGCTCACCTTAGAGGGTAGCGTTGGCTAAAAAACCAGCCACAATGCCACAATGCCCAAACGGAAGATTACTTACACACAAAAGAAATTAACATGCTCACAATAAAAAACTTACATGCCAGTATCAATGGCAAAGAGATTCTCAAAGGAATAAATCTCGAAATAAAAGCAGGCGAAGTACATGCAATCATGGGGCCAAACGGTTCGGGTAAATCTACGCTTTCGTCAGTACTAGCAG
>JBDKHP010000387.1:0-4842 GCA_039797645.1 Bacteroidota bacterium | reverse complement strand
TCTTCAGCAAAGATATGTTTTCTGTATTTGAGGTGTATCAGTGTCCAGAGTTGGCTGTTACCTCGAAGAATTACATGGCCTCCTCTTCCGCCGTCGCCGCCATCGGGACCTCCTTTTGCGGTAAGTTTATCGCGATAAAAATGTGTAGAACCACCCCCACCACTACCCGAGCGGGTAAAAATCTTTACGTAATCTACAAAATTCGAGTCTGCCATTTTTTTTGTATATTCTTTTGGTTAGCACAGCCTTCGGTTATTCAGTCGATTTGTCTTCTGAATTAGATAAGGCAAAAAAAGCTGAGGCAAAGGAGTACACCTTTTGCCATCAGCTTTTAGATATTTGTTTCAGAATGCGTCAACCACATTCGATATTCTACCGAAAACTTCGTCAAATGATCCCAAACCTTCAATACCAAATAACTTACCTTGAGCCTCATAAAAATCGGCCACGGGTTTGGTGAGATTGTGGTAAATCGTAATTCTTTTTTCAATCACTGCCATTGAAGCGTCGTCGGCGCGACCTGAATCTTGGCCACGGAGCGTTAGCCTTTCCATGAGTTTAGCTTTGGGTACCTCTAGGGCAATCATGCCATTTACGTGCATCGATCTACCCTGGAGTAGTTCGTCTAAAGCAAAAGCCTGAGCGGTAGTTCTAGGAAAACCATCAAACACAAAACCATTGCCACCTTTGTGTTTGTCTATTTCGCTTGAAATAAGATCAATAACCATTTGGTCATCAACAAATTCGCCTTTAGAGATTAGGGCATCTGCTTTGGCTCCCATTTCTGTTCCAGCAGCAATTTCTGCACGCAGCATCTCGCCTGTTGACAAATGCACAAGCTTATATTTGTTTATCAGGTTTTTCGATTGGGTTCCTTTCCCTGCCCCTGGAGGGCCAAAAAGTACAATGTTCAACATAACGATACATTTGAGGTTGTAAAAAAGCTTGTGTGTGTAATGTGCTTTATTTGACTACAGTATAGATTTCTGGCAGGTTACGACCATAGCCATCGTAATCTAATCCATAGCCTACAATAAAATCGTTAGGTATAGTAAAGACTGTATAATCGATTTTTAAATCGACTTTGCATGCATCGGGTTTATATAATAATGTGGCCACGCGAATACTTGCTGGCGCATACTTGGTGAGTTGTTGGAGTATCTGGATCATTGTTTTTCCCGTATCCACGATGTCTTCAATTACGACAATGTGCCGGCCATTCAAATTCTCATTGATACCGATGAGTTCCTTTGATACTCCTGAAGAATTCATACCCTCATAAGACGCTATTTTTAAGAAACTGAGTTGTGACACTACCTCTATTCGTTTGAGTAAGTCGGCCACGAACATGAACGAACCGTTCAGTATCCCTAAAAATAGCACTTCTGTACCTTGGTAATCTTCATTTATTTGCGCTGCAACGCGATCAATCTCGGCTTGTATGCTCTCGGATGTTATAGAAAGCTCAAACTCAAGATCTTTTATTCTGACCTTCTTCATTCACTATTCAATTGAGCGGCAAAGTTAATAAATTATTTCCTGAATACCTTTCTACCTTTGGTACAAGTGTTTTGAAAAAAATATATGCCAATGCCTTAATAAACAGTCTGTTATGGAACTTAATTAGGCAATCTGTTACTTTAACGCCTTTATTTTACAATTACTTATGCGTATTTTAAGGCAGGTTTATTGCAATTCATCGCAAAAGAATCCAGTGTATAAAGACTCATGGTTGCTCATAAATGAGTCCACTCTAAAAAGAATTTTTTTCTTTGAAAAAATATTCGTGAAAATAACTCTTATGTATTCAAGGTATTATACATTATAAAAATTCGTGCATTCGTGGCGAGCATACTTTTTAGAGTGGACTCATAAATTAAAAAGGCATCAGGTACAACCCGATGCCTCCACACAAGAGTAAACTAATAAACGGATCTTTACTAATCAATTCCAAATTGGAGCGAATAGTTTTTATTTTCGACCAATGTCAGCACGAATTCATGCTGTTTGTTGGGTTTAATGGTTTTGCCATTCATTTTGAGTTCAGCTTTCAATATAGGGCAGGTGAACACAATTTTTTGAGATTTTGCACTACTGATAGTGGCCGAAACTTCTCCTTTTTCCCAACTGAGTTTGCTCAGTGAAATTTGGCCGCGAAGCAAAATACCAGAAATTTCACCTTTTGTCCATTTGGCAGGCAGAGCAGGGAAAAGTTCTATTTTTCCTGTTTCGGAATATGCCAGAGTCCGAATTACAACAGACTGAAAACCACCACTCAAATCCATATTGAACAAACCCTCTGGGTCGTGGAAACTACACATTGAGTTAGACCAATATCTGCTGGAAAGCCACTCAATAATTTCAGCCGTAGCCTCCCGGTCGTGTACTGCAGCGGCTGTCCAAGCTTGGTTTACCATCCCGAAAACCATTACACCGCCGTTGTCTCTTGCCCGTATTTTCATACGTTGTTCAAACGTGCGTTTTGTAGCTTCGGTAAGTGTACTACTGTTGGCAATTTCCGGATCCACAACACCCCACAATCCGTACAGATGCGAGGCATGTCGGTGTTCGTGGTTGTCGGCTAGCCCTGGCCAAAGCCATTCACGCAATTCGCCCTTTGGGTTGATCTGATAGGCGGGCAAATCGCTCAAAATTTGTTGCCATTTTGCCAATTGTTTCGCATCTTCTCCCAGTAATTTTCCAGCAGCCAGACAGTTACGAAGCAGTTGTTTGCTTGCCATCACATCCATCGTGGCGTTGATACAAACCTGAGAATTCCCACCAAGGGGCGTGTTTTCTGGCGAATACGAGGGTATGAACATAAACTTCCCATCCTTCCCCCGAATCAGAAAGTCTTCGTAAAACAAGGCCGCCTCTTTCATATAAGGGTAACCCACGGTTTTCAGAAAATCCTTATCGCCAGTATATAACCAATAGTCGTTATAAAAATCTGCCGTCCATGCCGCACCCGCAGTCCAGTAGCTAAGCGTCCATTCCTTGTCGTAGTGCAAACATTTTCCGGTGTAGCCACCCGTATGGCCTGGCACATAAATACCCCTTGCGCCATACAGTCGTTTGGCATTTATACGATAATCTGCCATCATGCGCGACTGATACGCAAAGAACGACTGCATCAGTTCGGGCGTATTGGCCATTAAGTACGACGATATTGCCGTGGGCAGGTTGCCATCTTGGGTAAAGTCCGACGACCATGGCGGTGTCCACGAGCTACCCCACAAGCCCTGCAAATTGGGAGGATTTATCCCCGTGGCCGAAATTATATTGTAACGTGCCGCATCAAACCGCGCCTGTGTCATTTTTGCCACGACCTGCTTTTTAGCATTCAGATTCAGCACCTCTGCATCCATACCCAGGGGTGCATCTTCACCAAGGCTCAAATGCACCCTGTTGTACAAACCACCGTGCACCACCACATGGCGGGCCAAAATCTTGGCGACATCCGTACCCGCAGCATCAATTTTTTGCAGCATTGCATCTCTGTGCGATTCGCTGCCCGAACCGTAAAACGGATCGACCCGCATGATAAGCGTCACCGACAGGGCATTGCGCACCACCAATTTGCCACCTTCTGCCTTTACCGAACCTCCATGGGTGGTAAGTTTACCAAAACCCTCGTAGCCTTTGATGCTCCCCGTGTACTGTTTCTTAAACTCGCAGCGGTAGCCAATTTCGTTTCCCGCCGCCGAAGCTTCCATTTTTGCCACATTTTCGTTAATGAACGTCCACTGATCCCAAGCCACAGGCCGATGTTCCAGCCAGAACGTACAACCGAAAGCTTTGTCGGCTTCCATTGTGAGTATCAGCAAGGTATCAGCCCGCGAAGCGAATACGCGGCGCACAAAATTAACCCCATCTTGCGACCATTTTACGGCAGCCACCCCCGTCTCGAAATCTACCGAACGTTCATAATTCTGCACATTCCCCGCATCTACCAGCAAGTGCAAATCGAAAGCAGGAATGTACGGATCGTTCCAGATTTGCCCTTTGTAACCTTCCCTAAAGCTCTGTTCAACCGGTACTGCACCCGCCTCGCGAAACTTACCCGCCAAGCACAATGCACGAATCGAATCTAATTTCGAAGCCTGATCGATTACTTCTGCCGGCATATTCTGGGGCAAAAAAATCGCTCCATGGTTCACGATAATTGTCTCATCCTGTGGTCGTCCGAGAATCATCGCGCCCACCGTACCATTCCCTACCAGCATCGCTTCGTCCCAATTACTACCCGCAGACCACGACCTGTAGCCCCGTTGCGGAATCTGAGCCGAGAGTTGCAAAGCCCAAAGAACGAGAACCAATACCGCAGAATTTTTCAAAAAAGTATTCCGAACCATCTTTACAGATTAAAATGTGTAAAATCAAAAAAAAATAAAAAAATAATAAGGAGCGGACGCAAAACTTTTCAAATATAGGGCGGCTGCCGGCTATCCGCTTGTAGTCCTCGCTTTTTGGGCGAAATCAACAGGCTGCGTGAGTACATCGCTCCCAAGACATCAGTTTGCTCCCACGCAATCTTTCGTCGCCCCAAAAAGCTGTGGGCTACCGCTACTATCCGGGCTAGACCGTGCGCCACTTTCCAAATTCACGCCGTAATTTCGCGGGGCAAAAGAGCCAGTTAGCCTACGGCTATGTGGCCTAGAAAAGCCCAAGATCTCAGCTGGTTTGCCAGTATAGAAACCTTCCGAAACCCCGTCTTCGTTTTTGGCAGCAGACGAGGTGTGGCGTGAACCTTTAAGAGTCCACTCTAAAAAGCATTTTTTTTCTTTGAAAAAAAACATTCTTGAAAATAACTATCATGTATTCAAGGTATTATACATTATA
>JBDKHP010000386.1:0-3564 GCA_039797645.1 Bacteroidota bacterium | reverse complement strand
AACCCATAATAGCCCCCGTAGCATTCACTTGGTCGTAATCGACAGGCGTATCGGCCAGATACTCAGGGATACAACCGCCCGATGGTCCACCCAATTGCACAGCCTTAAACTTCTTACCGTCCTGAATACCACCACCCAATTTGAAAATAATGTTACGAATACTCATACCCATAGGCACTTCCACAAGCCCGCCGTGGTTGATTTTCCCCGTAAGAGCAAACACCTTCGTACCCTTGGCTTTTTCCGTACCGTATTTATTGTACGATTCAGGTCCATTGAGCAGAATGTAAGGAATATTCGAAAAAGTCTCCACATTGTTGATATTCGTCGGAGCATTCCACAAACCCTTTTCAGCAGGGAAAGGCGGACGTTTGCGCGGCATACCACGCTCACCCTCCACCGACGCAATTAGCGCAGTTTCTTCGCCACAGACGAAAGCACCCGCACCCTCTTTTACGTACATATCCAAGTTGAACCCTTCAATACCGAGAATATTTTTTCCCAAGTAGCCCTTTTCGCGTGCCTGTGCAAGTGCAATATTCAACCGCTTGATAGCCAGCGGATACTCAGCCCTGCAATAAATCACACCGCCAGTTGCTCCCATAGCATACGCACCAATAATCATCCCTTCAAGCACCGCATGTGGGTCGCCCTCCAAGATAGACCTGTCCATAAACGCCCCCGGATCACCTTCATCGGCGTTACAGATAATATATTTTTCGTCCGATTTGTTATTGAACGCAAACCGCCATTTTAAGCCCGTAGGGAAACCACCCCCGCCACGGCCACGAATACCGCTATCCAAAACCGACTGAATCACATCTAGTTGCGACATTTTGGTATCCGCAATCTTCTGAATTGCAGCATAGCCATCGTGCGCCAAATAATCTTCCATCGACTCAGGGTTAATATGCCCGCAATGACGCAACGCAATACGCACTTGGCCATCCCAGAAAACATCGTCCGGAGCAGGCATCAAATCCGATTTTACCACCATTTCCACCACAGGTTCGCCCAGATGAATATGTTGTTCCACCAGCGTAACAGCCTTAATATCATCAATTTCGCCGTACAAATACGAGCCATTATCATCAATCACTTCCACAAGTGGTTCGCGGAAACACATCCCCACACACGAAGTTTTTTCGAGTACAAAATCGTAATTCTCCTTTTCCTGAAGTTCCAACAATTTGTCGTAAACTTTATTTGCGCCTGCCGCGATACCGCAGCTACCCAAACCTACAATTACTCTTGGCTTTGCCATGAATTATCAGAAATTTTTATTGAAATTATCAAAATTAGCCCAACAATTTAGACGCTGTTTTTTTAGTTCAGGTCAAGGCGGATTGGTTTTTAAAGCGGAGTTTACTACTTGTAAATGAACACTTTAAAAATAAGATTCAACGCCGAGATCCACCAAAAAGACAGACTCTATTTAGCCAGACGTTTCATATCTTTAATCACCTTCACAGCGGCCTTCGCATCGAGTTTGCCGTACGTATCGTCGCCAATCATCATCACAGGCGCCAGCGAGCAGCAGCCCAAACAAGCCACAGATTCGAGCGTAAAAAAGCCATCGGGCGTAGTCTCACCATCCTCCACACCCAACACTTCCGCAATAGCCACCGTTACTTTCGAGGCATTTTGCACATGGCAAGCCGTACCATGACAAACCTTTATCACGTTCTTACCCACAGGTTTCAGCCGAAACTGCGCATAAAAAGTAGCCACGCCATACATATCGCTCAGCGCATGACCCGTTTCATCGGCCAGTTTCTCAAAAGCCTCAGCCGGCACAAAGCCGTACAAATGCTGCACCCCTTGCAACAGAGGAATTAAATTACCCTTCTTGCCCTTGTACTTCGCAATCAGGGCATCCATCAGACTCAGGTCAATTACCGGACGAGGCGCTGCATTTACTGCCACATCCGCCTGTAAAATTCGATTTACCCGCATGGTATCAAATTGAATTATATAATGATGTAATATGTTTCCTAGCCAAAATCCCGACACAACCACCGCCACAAAAACGCCACACACCCATCCGTGTCTTTAAGCACAAAACCAATAAGCAAAGTAAAGCATAAAATCATTTAGAAACATTTTATATAACCATCCCTCGAACCAAAACCAACGACCCGAATACAATCGCGCGCAAAAAAAAATAAGGATAAGGAGCTGTAACCCAACAATATTTGTAATGGCTGCTGCCGGCTATCCGCTTGTAGTCCTCGCGTTCGGAAACGAAATCAACTGGAAACCATTGTATTTCAGTCGAATACCGTCAGCTTGCTGATGCTTCATCACACCGCTGTGGGCTACCGCTACTATCCGGGCTAGTTCGGTCGGCAGCACCATTTGTAACGCCGTAGGTACACAAGGCCAACCCTTTACTTTGGCCTGCGGCCATGTGGCGCATTGAGCCGCACAAAGCTAAAAACGCCACTCCCCCAAACGTACCAAAATTCAGACTTTCGGGCAGAAGCAGCACACCGCCCGCCCCGCAGATAAGTGTAAAACACACTTTTTCTACCACCAAAACACATTGCTACAAGCCGCAAATGCCAAAGCCTACGAGCTATGAGCCAGCAAGCAGGCATAAATTCACCCGTCGGAGCAAACTCAATTTAGGCACAATAAGTAACAATAAATCATCGAAATAGCCTCACGCTGCTCGAATTGCTCAATACGACACTACGAAAGCGCAGACTAAGATGCCGATATTTCACCACTGTTTGGAGTTCAGTTTCAGAAAAAATACGTAGGTTTGGCATCGGTTTTATACCCCGAAGTGCGTGTGCGATAAGGAGCAAACAAGCTAACAGCCAAGCATTCGACTAAAGAGAGTCTGTTTTTTTAGTTGAGGTCAAGGCGGATTGGATTTTTTAAAGCGGAGTTTACTACTTGTAAATGAGCATTTAAAAAATTCGATCCAACACAGAGATCGACTAAAAAAACAGACTCTAAAGAGCCCAATGCCATCTTTTGCCAAAGCCGCACGCTGTTTGTCGATTCAAACAGATTCAAGAATCTGAGGCGATTACGGAAAAACTAGGGGTTCATACACATATTAATTTTAGTAACTAAAATCTGAAATAAAAAAGCAAAATGAACACAAATATTATTAATAATTACTCAAGGCTAAAATTTTCATTATTCATTCTACCCTTATTTTTATTCATAGCTATCTTTGTTTATTTATATAGCCAAGATGCACTTTCTGCCGAAAAATACGCACAAATTCAAAAAAATAGTTTCATTTTTTTGAATTTAAAATTATCTCAGTTCCCTATTTTGGAATATAACCTTACGCAGCTAGGCGATGCCTTGATTATTTTGTCGTTGCTGTCAGTTTTTCTGGTATCTGCACCCAAAATGTGGGAGAGTTTACTTACGGGATCAATTGTTTCGGGGGTATTTTCAAATGTACTGAAGCGTTTGTTTGCAGTGCCACGTCCGGCACAAGCCTTTGGCAGTGACAATATCGTGATTATCGGCAAGACTTTGTCCGGATTCAATAGCCTACCTTCCGGACATTCCATTACCATATTCACAACCCTCACC
>JBDKHP010000385.1:0-16158 GCA_039797645.1 Bacteroidota bacterium | reverse complement strand
TTCGTGCATTCGTGGCGAACATACTTTTTAGAGTGGACTCTTCTTATCGGAAAGCTGTTTTTGTTTTATTATGGAATTGTTTTGAACTTATTCACTTTTGGAGATACTCCCAAATGATTAGTTTTCTTGCTGAAAACTGCTAGGTGCTTTCGTGCATTTCGAGATTGTGTATTCCGACTTACTGGGCTACCTTTGTGGCTCATCTAAAAACGTGATTCAATGGCTGAAAATACGAATACGACTGCTGTGTTTTTTTCGCATCAATTGGACTTTTCGAGTTCTGATTTATTGATGGCTGATTTACAAAACAAACTTCAGGCACCGGTTATTGTGGCCGATTTTGACGATAATTTTGAGCTTTCGCCCGAACCTCCGAAGGGCTTCGAGGGCTGGGTTTGGGTGACAGATCAGGGTGATGAGCTAGAGGATTTCGATCCGGAAAGTATGGTGGAGTTGTTGCAATATCATACGGGAGCTACTCTGGTGTTTTCAGATTGTTTTGCACAACTTATTGACGACGAAAGACTTGAAAGTTTCAGTTGGCCACAGACTTATGCGTTTCTTTCGGCAAAGAAAGAAGGCCATACTGCCGATGCTAATTCGGAGGCATTATTCAACTATGTGCAAGATTTGGCCAAACAATTGGGTGCTTCGGAATTGGTGATGTTCAATTTGGAGCACCACGACGCGATGATGAACAACCTCTTCGAGGGGGTAGATGTGGAGCACGCTTTGCCTGCAGAGGGTAAACAAGTGAGCCTTGCGACGCTGGACAATCTGCCAGAATCTGTAAACAAATGGAACGGTAGCGTGTGGGTTGAGCGTTTCTGAGCCTTGTTGCTAATTTTTACAGGCCACGAATCGGAGCGTGTTTCGCTCGCTGATTCGTGGCCTTGGTGTGTTAATCTATGGCCTTGAGGCTTAAATCGAGGCTTTTTATTTGGTGTGTGAGTGCACCTACCGAGATGTAATCTACGCCACAAAGTGCATAGTCGCGCAGGGTTTCGAGGGTGATACCGCCTGATGATTCGATCTCATATGCGCCGCCAATTAATTCGACTGCTTTCCGGGTGTTTTCGAGGTTGAAGTTATCGAGCATAATGCGCTGTATGCCACCTGTATCGAGGGCTTGTTGCAGCTCGGTGAAGTTACGCACTTCTACTTCTATGGCCAAATCCTTGCCTTTTTGTGCGAGGTATTCTTTTGTAGCAGCGATGGCTTTGGGGATGCCACCTGCAAAATCGACGTGATTGTCTTTCATCAGCACCATGTCGAAAAGCCCCATACGGTGGTTTTCGCCGCCTCCAATTTTCACTGCCATTTTGTCGAGTACGCGCATTCCGGGTGTGGTTTTGCGGGTATCGAGCACTTTGGTTTTGAGGCCTTGGAGTTTGGTTGCATACACATGGGTTTGGGTTGCCACGCCCGACATCCGCTGCATGATGTTCAGAACCAAACGTTCGGCTTGTAGGAGTGCGTGCGTTTGTCCGCTTACATGGAACACAATATCGCCGTATTTTACGGTTGTACCGTCAGTAATAAATACTTCGATTTCTAGCTTTGGGTCGATGGCTGCAAAAACCTTCTGTGCGATTGCAACGCCTGCAATAATGCCTTCTTGCTTTACGAGGAGTTTCATTTTACCTTGCGCCGTAGCTGGGATGCAGGAGAGCGATGTATGGTCGCCGTCGCCAATGTCTTCGAGAATAGCTAGTTGTATGAACTGCTCGATAAGTTGATCTGTCATTTATCTATTTATATTGGTAGCAAAACAAAAAAAGCCCACTAGGGGCTGTAAAGTTATAAAGAGCAGACGGAACGGCCAACAGGCTTTAGTCGTCTTTGCGGTCGATGCTGATGTTCTGAATGAGCGATTTGCCGCCCATGTCTTGTAAGAAAAATGTAACACGGTAGGTGCCGTTGGCCGTACTAAGTTGGCCGATGGTAAATTGCGAAGTATTTTGCCCTCCTTCGTGTGCCACATCGAATTTACGTGGCGCATTCTTTTTAAAAAAGTCGGTAAGTACCTGTTCTGCTTGCTTCTTGCTAAAATACGATGGTGCTTTTTGTAGTACGGCAATGGCCACCGTGTTCGGAAAAAAACTGGATATCGTGCTAACGTCACCCTGTCCGAGTGCCTTAATGATTTGGTCTATTGCGCCAGCTTGATATACAGAGACTGGGGTTTTGGCTTGCGACACTACCGCAAAGGCAAGTGCTACAACAAATAAGAAATTTTTAATCATAATTATGGAGTTTAACTTAGCTTATACTGTTAATCAAATTACCGACCAAAAGTTAGTGATTCTATTTAAGAAACGTAATTTTCGTGAGTAAAGTGTTCTACAAAACTGCACAAACAAAAAAGCCAGTCGCAAGAACTGGCTTAGAATATAATATCGAAATTTCAGCTGCGAAATATGAATGAGCTTTTAGCCAAGCTGTTCTGCTGCAAAATATGCTGCGCCAATGGCGCCAGCTTCGTTGAGCAGGCTCGCAGGAAGTACTGGCGCATTCAATGTGAATTTGTCTGCGTATTTGTCGAATTTTTTACTGATTCCTCCACCAATGATAAACAAATCTGGCCAGAAGAGGGCATCCATCGTCTCAAGGTATTTGTTTATGCGCTTTCCCCACTTCTCCCACGACATATCTTCGCGTTTGCGTGCGGCGTCAGAGGCATAATGCTCTGCCTCGGTTTCGTTTTTGAGCTTTAAATGCCCGAATTCTGTATTTGGCAACAAATGGCCTTGCGTAAAAATTGCAGAGCCGATACCCGTACCAATCGTAAGAAAGATCACCACATTTTTATCTTGTGCCAAGGAGCCAAATTTCACTTCGGCCACACCGGCTGCATCGGCATCGTTTACCCAATAAGAGTCTAAACCAGAAAGTGCCTTGAAAGCTTCGGCAGCATTCACACCCACCCAGGCTTTGTCGAGATTGGCAGCCGTTTTAATCACCCCCGAACGCACCACGCCCGGAAAGCCTAAACCCACTTTGCCCGTCCATTTGAAATGGGTCGTAAGTTGCAGAATCGCTTCAAAAACAGCCTCTGGCGAAGCAGGTTGTGGCGTCTCTACCCGGAAACGTTCGCCTACAAGTTCGCCTGTTTCTACGTTTACGATCGCACCTTTAATGCCCGATCCGCCAATGTCAATACCTAATACTTCCATAGTTCTTTGGGTTTTAAACAAAGAATACCGTTTAGATTAGTACTCCTCGTTGCCTTGTGAATAGTTATCCTTATTGTTTTCCTGATCATTCTTATACTGCTTACAGTCTAAAGCACTTACGTCGAAACCATTCGGCACCGGAAACGCCTCCTTAGAATATTTCAGATGCGGGTCGGCATACACTTTGGTCATATACAAAGCCCAAATCGGCAAAGCCATACTTGCACCTTGGCCATAGAGTGTGTTCCCAAAACGGATACTCCGCTCCTCGCCTCCTACCCATGCACCCGACACCAAGTTCGGAATCATACCAATAAACCAACCGTCAGAGTTATCGTTGGTCGTTCCTGTTTTACCCGCAATTGGGTTCGTAAATTTATATTTGTAACGCAATCGCTGACTGGTACCATAATCTACCACACCTTGCATCATACTCACCATTTTGAACGCTGTTTCTTCGCTTATTGCAATACTTTGCTTGGATTTGAACGAAGCCAATACATTGCCATGTTTGTCTTCAATTCGCGACACAAAAACAGGCCGACTATAAATACCCTTGTTCACAAACGAAGTATAAGCTCCCACCATTTCGTAGAGCGAAGCCTCTGCCGCACCCGTACACAACGATGGCACCGGATCCAACCTACTGCGCACCCCCATAGCCCGCGCAATGGCAATTGCAGCATCGGGGCTATACTGTTTCAGAACCCAAGCCGAAATCTGATTCATAGAATTTGCCAACCCAAATTTGAGCGAAACCATACGTCCGTTGGTATAGCTAATATACTGGTTTGTACTAAACTGAGGCGTATAAGTTCGCGGCGATTGCCCCTCTGGCATCTCGAAAGTATAGTCGATATTCGGCACTTCGTGGCAGGGCGAATAGCCCGCTTGCATAGCCAGTGTATAAATAAACGGCTTGAAAGTAGAACCCACCTGACGTTTCGCAACCGTAACGTGGTCGTACTTAAAATACTTGTAGTTGAGCCCGCCTACATAGGCCCGCACATACCCCGTAGCTGGCTCTACCGACATAAACCCCGAACTCAAATAATACTTATAATACCGAATCGAATCCATCGGAGTCATCACCGTATCGCGTTCCCCGTGCCAGCTAAACACCGTCATATCAGTAGGTTCGTTAAACGACTTCTCAATCTCTTCCTTCGACGCTCCCGCCACATACATGGATCTGTAACGCTCGCTGCGTAACATAGACTGGTGCAAAATCCTTTCAACATCGTCTTTGCTCAATTTTGAAGAATACGGCCCACGTTCGCCCCAGCCCTTATCTTGCCCCTTTTGTTTCGAGAACAAAGTCTGAATCTCTGGCATATGCTCCTCCATCGCTTCCTCGGCATAAGTCTGCATCCGCGAGTCGATAGTCGTATAAACCCGCAACCCATCCTGATACAGATTATAAAAATCGTTGTTCGATTTCCGATTCTTGTTGCACCAACCATACAACGGATTCGTAGCCCATTCCGTAGAATCCTCCAGCCACGATTGCGCACTATGGTAATTCTCCCGAATCGGTTCTTTCGCCGTAAGGTTGAGCCTCAAAAACTCCCGCAGATAAGGTGCCAAACCCGAAAGATGCGTTGAACGATTCAGCTTCAGTACAATAGGCTGCTTGGTTATTGAATCGTATGCCGCTTCCGACAAAAAATCGTATTTCTCCATTTGGCCCAACACCGTATTTCGCCGGCCAATAGCCCGTTCTTTTTTCACAGGATTCGATGTCACCGGATTATAAACAGACGGCCCTTTGAGCAAGCCCACCAACACCGCCGCCTGCTCCACCCGAAGCGAATCGGGCGTAGTATCGAAGTACGTACGCGCAGCCGCCTTCACCCCATACGCATTCTGGCCGAAAGCAACCGTATTCAAATACATCGCCATAATTTCAGTCTTCGTATAATTTCGTTCGAGCTTTACAGCCGTAACCCATTCCTTAAACTTGGCCGAACCCAACCGAACTATTTTTGCAAACACATTCGCATATTGGGTGGTATCCCGAGGGTATAAATTCTTCGCAAGTTGTTGGGTAATCGTACTACCCCCACCCGCATCTTGGCCCATCAACACCGTTTTCACCGCCACCCGAAACAAGCCCCGAGGGTCAATACCCGAATGGTCGTAAAAACGCGCATCTTCCGTAGCCAGCAAGGCATGTACCAAATTGGGCGACAGGTCGTTATATCGAATTGGGCTTCTATTCTCCCGATAAAACTTACCCAACATTTGCCCATCGTCCGTAAACACCTCCGAGGCCAAATCGCTCTGCGGATTTTCGAGCTCCTCAAACGACGGCATATAGCCCATCAGCCCCATCGAAATCAAGGTAAAAAGCGTAAAAACAGCCCCCACACACACCACATAGAACAACCACAGCATCCTCACATAAGGTCTGTACACGGGGTTCGGTGCAACATTCACCTGTTCGATTCCATTACGAATCCTATCAAAATAAGGCTTTAAAGAATACTTAGACTCTGACATCTCAACTCAAGTTTTGGATATTATCGGCAACAAAGATAAAATAAACCACATTGTAGTCCACACAATTTTACAGAATCCTACCCCCGAAACATCCAAAAGAAAGCAAAAAAAATAAAAATAATAAGGAGCTGTAGCCCAACAATATTTTTTACGGCGGCTACCGGCTCTTGGCTGTAGTCCTCGCAACGGGTACTACCTCACTTGGCCGCCATCGTTTTTCAATCGAACCACCGTACGAATGGCCGCCGCATCACATGCTGTGGGCTACTTGCCGCGATCCGGGCTAGTTGGGGCGGCAGCTCCCTCTGCGATGCCGTAGGTACCCAGGGTCTAAACTTTATATTGGCCTACGGCCATGAAGCCCTCTAGCACTCCACTAACACCCACATTCACAACAAAGCAACGCATTTACTCAGGCCCGAAGCCTCTCAAAAACCCATGCAATTCAGAGTTGTACACAGCAGCAAACGGCTGAATGAATCAGTACGGAATTCCATATTTTTTCATCTTTACATACAGCGTATTCCTACTCACACCCAACGAACGGGCCACCTTCGACACATTATGCTCCATCGCCACCAAGCGTTCCAGAATTGTCTTCGCCTCAATTTCATCCATCGAAAGCAAGGTATTAGGCACAAAATCAGTCTGTTGGCCAAGCAAGGATTTACCCTCATGTTCCGTCAGATTCAAATCAATTTTACCATCGAGCAACACAAACTTCTCAGCAAAATTCTCTAATTCACGAATATTGCCCGGCCAGCGATAGCGCAACAACTTTTCGGCCAGTTCCACCGGAATATTCGCAATATTCTTTTCCAATTTCACAGCCTTGTCGCTCAAAAACTGCTTAAAGAGCCCCAAAATATCCATCGGTCTGTGCCGTAGGGCAGGCATCCTAAGCGCAATCACATTCAGCCGATAGAACAAATCCAGACGAAAATTCCCCTTCTCCACCTCAGCCCATAAATCCTTGTTGGTTGCGGCAATAATGCGCACATCGAGTGCCACAGGTTCACTCCCGCCAATGCGCGTAATCTGCCCCTCTTGCAAGGCACGTAGTATTTTCACCTGCATATTCATCGGCATGTCGCCAATTTCGTCGAGAAACAAAGTGCCATTGTCAGCAAGTTCAAACTTACCGGGGTGGCCACCCTTTCGGGCACCCGTAAAAGCCCCATCTGCATAGCCAAAAAGCTCACTTTCAATAAGATTTTCGGGGATCGCACCACAATTTACGGCCACAAAACCAGCCTCTTGGCGGGCACTGGCATTGTGAATAGATTGCGCCAAAACCTCTTTTCCGGTACCACTTTCGCCAAAAATCATTACCGTAGAAGGGCTGTTTGCTACCCGTTTTGCCCTAGAAATAAGTTCATGCATCGTTGGCGTTTGGGTAAGTATATCGTCAAAACAGAAGCGTGCTTGCATCCCTGTGTATTTGTTTACCAAATTGAGTACCCGTTGCAAACCACGAAACGAAATACTCATCCCGATGAGTTCCAGGTCTGTATCCGATTTGTGTATGGGGTAGGCGTTGGCCACAAACCGATTGCCACTGCTTACAAAATGCACTTCTTCGTTTAAGAAAGATTTGCCTTGTTTCAATATCTTGAGAATGTCGCGCCAGTTGGGCAAAAGTTCATCAAACGACATTCGTAGTAAGGTAAGCCGCCGTATATTGAGCCTTCGGCACGCAGAATCGTTTACGTAGAGCACAGCACCATTCAAGTCTATCGCAAATAGGCCATGCGCCAGACTGTTCGTAATGGCGTAGATAAACTGGTGGCTGTTTTCGAGTTGTTGGGTGGCCATGTTTTGCAAAATTTGCCCTTCTATCGCCATAGCCAAAGCCGACACCAAAGCCAATGTATGGGGGCTACTATTCTCCGACCGAAGGCTAATATCTATTGCACCAATGAGTTGCCCCTCTATATCGTGAATAGGCGATGCCGAACAGTCCCAGCCAAGCAGCAACTTGTCGGGGTTGGAAAGCGAAACCAATTGCACGGGTTCGTTTTGCTGCAAAGCCAGCTTTATGCCGCTGGGGCCTGCAAAATGCGATGCCATACAGCAACCCAACTGAATGTGGCTTTCTATGGCAGCCTTCAGGGATTTCGGATTGCCTGTGAGTTCCATTATTACGCCTGTTGCATCGGTGAGGATAATTGTCACTTCAGACTGTTTCAGGAGTTTGTGAACACGACGGACAAAGGGACGGGCTATTTCTAACCAATACTCATTCCGTTTGATAAGTTGGTGCAGCCGGGCGTAATCCAACATGGTTTCGTCGGTGTCCATTTCAAGGTGAGAGTTTGGCATAGATTTGTTTGTAGTAAGTATAACAATGATGTATAGTTTGTGCTCAAATGCCAATGTGCGGCCCGTTTGAAGCAGGAAAAATTTGACTTTTGTGAACGAATTCACAAAATAAGCACTTCCGGACTTAGCGACCAATGATATGTATCAAGTTTTGGGTGATTATTCAGGCGGCTGAAGCGGTTTTGTTTGTGTACTTGGGTTTGGCCTCATGGCCGTAGGCCAATGTAAAGAGATTGCCCCGCGTACTTACGGCGTTGCAGATGGAGCTGCCGACCGAACTAGCCCGGATCGCGGCAAGTAGCCCACAGCATGAGGGGCAGTGGCCTTTGGTACAGTGGTTTGTTTGAAATGCAAGTGCGGCCAAGTGGTGTCGTACCCGTTGCGAGGACTACTGCTAAGAGCCGGTAGCCGCCTTTACAAATTTTGTTGGGCTACAGCTCCTTATCCTTATTTTTTTTCTTTTTTCTCTCAGATGTTTTTTTGGATAGGGCTACTCCGAATTTGTTGTATTCTGTTTCTGGTGTATTGCTATTTACTTGATAGCGGTTGTACGTAATGAGATAGCTACTTAGAGTCTGTTTTTTTAGTCGGTCTCTGCGTTGGATCGAATTCTTTAAATGCTCATTTAAAAGTAGTAAACTCCGCTTTAAAAAATCCAATCCGCCTTGACCTCGACTAAAAAAACAGACGCTACTTAGCTTTTGGGGCGAAATGAAACTCGTTGCACCCTGTGGGTACTTTTGCTTTTTTTACGGATATGCTTGTAAAGTTATTAGTTTCTAAATAGTTACATATTTCGGCTATGCTTGCATATTCATACGGATAGCCACCTAACCAGTCGATAATGTCGTAGTAAAAATTCATTCCACGCTCTTTTTTTAGTGGGTTTTTTCCGGTAACTAAAAACTTCGCTACATATATAATAAGGTAAAAAGATTTTACCATCAGCCATTTTACAAATTGTGGGGATATGTTGTAGCACCATTTGATGCATTTCCAGCTAAAGGAAGACCAATGGCGGTTGTAGATTGATAGGATTAATAGGCCATCGGGGGCAACGAATTCGGTACAAATGTCTATCGCTTTCCACATTTCGCCCGTGTGGTGCAACACGCCCCACGCGTGTACGATGTCGAAGTTTGTGCGATGGGATTTTATACGCGATACGGTATCTGCTTCGAGAATTGAACCTACTACGACTGGTATTTCTACATTCGGAAGCATTGGGAAATGTTGTTTGTTTAGTTTTAGCACTTCGTTGCAGGTTGGGTTGATGTCGCAACCTACGACGGCTGCCCCCAGTACTGTGGCGTTGAGCAAGCCTAAGCCTTGGCCAAACCCTATGTCGAGAAAGCTTTTGCCTTTTAAATCGGCACTCCCTACGAGTGTCTGAAAATCTTGCATTGACTGTGTAAGGTTCACACCTTGTAAAGCATTTACCGAAAAGTTTTTCCAGTTCTTTCCAAAATCGAAATTCAATTTACCCATATCTAAAGAATCTAGGGACTTTGCCCGTTTGCAATTATTTGTTTAAAGTAACAGGGGTTTTCTACTCGTTAAAATTACGATATAATTTTAATGCATTGAGGCGGAAGTTTATGAAAGACTTAGTTTTTGTGCCGGCTTAGTGATTCGTGGGGAAATAGACAATATACAATCTACTCACTACCAAGGTATTAAAAATAGCGCTTTGTGTCAGTTGTCGGTTACGAATAGCGAAACGACGTTAGATTGAGGCGAAATACGCGTAAGAATAAAAGACAATTCACTCCTTTAATGCCGAAAGCCACAGGTTTCAAACTACAGCTTACTGTGTTTTGCTGGTGTGGGCTTGTAGGTCGGCGTATATTTGTATCGTTGAAAACAACAAAAACAATTAACACATTAATAACCAATACTTATAAAGATGAAAAAAGTAACATTATTACTCGCCTTAGTTCTCGGTTTATCCGTAAGCATTTTTGCCGACAATGTGATTCCTACAGTAAATAACAAGGTACAAGTAAGTTTCAACGGTAGCAACCACTTGGTTGTAGCAGTAGCCCAAGCAGCGACAAGCGACATTGTGGTACGTATCTACAACAACTCGATGGATTTGGTACACAGCGAAAAAATGGATGCTGAAAACGCAAAAGAATTTAGCATGGCCAAACTTCCACAAGGTACGTATATCGTAAAATTGGAAGAAGACGGTGAAGTAATTTATACGGAAATGGTGAAAAACATCCGGTAGTATGCAGCGATACAGGACGAAAAGCCCAAGGGCTTGCTGGCACGAATAGAAGGTTTCCTCTGAAAAGACGGAAGCCTTTTTTTTTGTCTTTGTTTCGTATATGAGGTTGATTTGTATGTACATTGTTGCATTTGTACGTGCCGTTTGAAAGGATGCGAGGCGGGTTAATGGCCAAGTGGCGCATCTGGTTTGACTAGCTATATTCCTCAATGTGAAATTATTACACTATTGGTATTTGAAGCCAAATGAAAGATTGGCTATTTTGCCTTTGCTTATCTCTTCTTTTGTGGTGAACACAAGAAGGAAAAATTCAAGGATGAAATGTTTGCTTGGGCGGGCCAAAGCGAAAACATTTTTGTCCATCTGATGCCTTACCCTGCGACGGCTTGCTGCAATGAACCTTTAGCTCCCGCCTTGCATCCTGTTGGGATGCAGCTCCTAATTCTAATTCTTATTTATATCTAATTGTTTTGGCTTGGTGTCGTTGTCTTTTAGCAGGGCGTTTGGTACTTTACGGCTTGGTCGGAATGCTTGCAGGCAACGGAATTGGGTGGCTTTTAGGGCAGATTGGGGGCTTTGTCTTTTAAATTTACTTGGTTTACTTGCTAGAATTCGCAAAAAACTTCTTACCTTTGCACACCGCAAAAAATGCGGACTTGCAACTATAGTTATTAATTGTTAAAAACAGAGAGTCAAGTGAATACGTTAAGCTACAAAACTGTATCGGCCAATAAAGCAACTGTAACCAAGGAATGGTTACTTGTGGATGCCGAAGGTGAAACACTCGGACGCTTGGCCTCAAAAGTAGCCAAATTGATTAGAGGAAAGCACAAAACAAACTTTACTCCTCATGTGGATTGCGGTGACAATGTAGTCGTGCTAAATGCCGACAAAGTTGTATTGACAGGCAAAAAACTTGATCAGAAAGAGTATGTGCGCCATACTGGTTACCCTGGAGGTCGTCGAGTTACGAGTGCAAAAGACATGTTAGACAAACATCCTGAGCGTTTGCTGATGTTTGCCGTAAAAGGTATGTTGCCCAAAAACAAATTGGGAGATGCCATTTTGAAAAATCTTCGCGTTTTTGCAGGCAGCGAGCATACCCATGCAGCCCAAAATCCACGCGTGATTAATTTGAACGAAATTAAACTTTAAGAGAGCGATGGAATTAATTAACGCAATCGGTAGGAGAAAATCGGCAGTTGCTCGTGTTTACCTTAAAGAAGGTAGCGGGGAGATCAGCATCAACAAGCGCGATCTTAAGACTTATTTTCCGACTGAGCAATTGCAGTTTATCGTACTGCAACCGCTTAACACTTTGAGTGTTGCGGGAAAATACGACATTAAAGTGAATCTTGATGGCGGTGGCACCAGAGGCCAAGCTGAGGCATTGCGTATGGGTATTGCCCGTGCTTTGCTGAAAATCAACGAGGAAGATCGTGGTGCTTTGAAAAAAGAAGGTTTCCTTACGCGTGACCCACGCGAGGTGGAACGTAAGAAGCCAGGTCGTCCGAAAGCTCGTAAAAGATTTCAGTTTAGCAAACGCTAGGATATTCAAGCCTTCGGTTTGTTTAGTATCCAAATTACTAAGATCGTGGCAACGCTACTTGGTAATTGCCTTAACCTTAGGAAGGTAAACAAATTAACAAAAAAAAGATGTCAAGAACAACTTTTCAGGAATTACTGGATTCGGGTGCGCATTTTGGCCACTTGAAACGTAAGTGGAATCCAAAAATGGCTCCGTATATCTTCATGGAGAAGAACGGTATCCATATTATTGATTTGAATAAGACCGTTGTGAAACTGGATGAGGCGTCGAATGCGCTGAAACAGATCGCAAAATCGGGTCGTAAGATATTATTCGTAGCTACTAAAAAACAAGCTAAGGCTATAGTTGCAGAAAAAGTTAGTGCTATTGGTATGCCTTACATCACTGAGCGTTGGTCTGGTGGGATGTTAACAAACTTCCCTACTGTGCGTAAAGCGATCAAAAAGATGAACTCTATCGACAAGATGGGGAAAGATGGTACATTCGATATGCTTTCGAAACGTGAGCGCTTACAGATTACACGTCAGCGTGCGAAACTAGAAAGAGTATTGGGTTCTATCGCAGATCTTACGCGTTTACCTGCTGCTTTATTTATAGTGGACGTATTGAAAGAGAAAATCGCTGTGGCTGAGGCTAAACGCCTTCAGATTCCGGTTTTTGCTATGGTTGATACGAACTCAGATCCAAGTATTGATTTCCCTATTCCAGCCAACGACGACGCCGCAAAGTCTATCGCTCTGATTATGGACGTTGTTACGCAAGCTATTGCGGAAGGTTTAGAGGATCGCAAAATGGATCGCGATAAAGAACAAGACGACAAAGAAGTAAGAAAAAATGATTCTCGTAGTCGTAAATTCGTTGCTAAAGACGAAGAAGAGGAAGAGGATGTTGTAGAAGAGGAAGAAGAAGAGGAAATCGACGATGAAGAAATCGATGAACTTCTAGGTGACGACGAAGAAACTGAAACTTCTGACGACGATTTCGACGAGGAATAAACTCTCATAATTTTGCGTATGCGAAGGCTCGGAAATTCCCGGGGCTTCGTATGCGCTTTTCTGCTTTTTATATGGTGGCTCACGCTACCTCAAAATAAAGATTTCAATCAAACTTATTTAATCTCGATATTATGGCCATTAAAGCTTCTGATGTTGCAAAACTAAGGACAATGACTGGTGCAGGGATGATGGACTGCAAAAATGCGTTACAAGAAACCGACGGCGATTTTGACGCTGCGATTGACGCGCTTCGTAAAAAAGGACAAAAAGTGGCCAGCAAACGCGCTGACCGTGAGGCCACTGAAGGTGCTATTATTTCTAAAGTTTCGGCTGATGGTAAAATTGGTGCTATCGTAATGTTGAATTGCGAAACTGATTTCGTAGCTAAAAACGACGATTTCGTAGCCAAAGTTAATGCCCTTGTAGATCTTGCTTTAACTCTTAAAGCAGATTCTTTAGAGGCTCTTAACGCTGCTGCATTTGGTGCTTCTACTGTAGCTGAAGAGTTGATTAACTTTACAGGTGTTACTGGTGAAAAAGTTGAGATTGGTGGTTACCAATTGATTGAAGCTGCAAAAGTGGCTGCATACATTCACCCTGGTAATAAAGTTGCGACCTTGGTTGGTTTCAACGAAACTTGCGATGAGCAAGTTTGTAAAGATATTGCAATGCAAATTGCTGCTATGGCACCTATCGCTCTCGACAAAGGCGATGTAAGCCAAGAAGTAATTGACAAAGAAATTGAAATTGGTAAAGAACTCGCGATCAACGAAGGCAAACCTGCTGATATGGCAGAGAAAATCTCCTTAGGTCGTCTGAATAAATTCTTCGCTGAGTCAACTTTGCTCAACCAACAGTTTATTAAAGACAACAAAGTATCGATCAGTCAATACCTTAAATCTCAGAGTAAAACTCTGACTGCTACAGCGTTCAAACGTTTCTCTTTGCAGGCTTAATATTGCCGTAGAGCAAATCATTCTATTATAAAAGGGTTCACAATTTTTTGTGAACCTTTTTTTGTTGTTACTCTCACAACGATTTCTTAACCTATTTTTGATGCAATATGCTTGCATAGCATTGCACAAGCATCTACCTTCGCTTTTCAATCCCCCAAAACAATCCGAGACTATCTATCTGTTATATCTTAGCTATGTTGCGATAGTTTACACATTTTTACTTAATTTAATAGGGGCGAATTTGTGTAAATTTCCCCAATAAATAGGAGGGTTTATGCCTCAAAGGAAAATGTGTGACTGTGAATTGGGCGTTCTGTTTGATCCAATTTTGTAGCGTAAATCAAAATGCCTGCAAAAGAACGATAGGGGGCATAGTGCTAAAAGATACTATTAATCTGCACAGTAATGTATTTTTATAGGGGTCTGTTGTTATTATATATTAATATTTCAACATTTTGTTGTTGTTTTGCAGGGGGCAATTACTGTAAACAAATTTTATTCAAAAAAACACAGGCTGAAAATTGTATCCACAGACGAATCACACCCGTCGGGTACAATTTTAAGTTTGCAAACAATAATATGGAGCTATTTGTATTGCTTACGAATACCCAAAAACTGTTTTTCTTTTTTTTATTAGTACTATAACCAAAACTTGTGAAATGAAACGTAGAGTTTTACTATTTATTTTCGCTTCCGCATTGCTACTTGTAGCGAATGTATCGGTTGCACAGCGTACAATAAAGGGGTACCTCATTGATTCCGACACCAAGGAAACACTTGTAGGTGCTGCTGTAGTAATAAAAGGCACTACTAACGGTACAGTCACCAATTACGACGGAAGTTTTTCTGTGGTCGTAGAAGGTGCTAAAACCTTAGTACTGTCGTACATTGGCTTCGATTCCAAAGAAATGGCTGTAGATGCCACGATTACCGATTTGGGCAAAATTGCGCTAAAATCTAGTTCGGTTGGCTTGAGCGAGATCTCTGTAATTGCCTCGGTAGCAGTTGACCGCAAAACACCAGTTGCTGTTTCGAAAATCGACCCGATTCTTATTCAAGAACGCTTAGGGACGCAAGAATTTCCTGAGATTTTAAAATCGACACCCTCCGTATATGCTACCAAACAAGGTGGGGGTTTTGGCGATTCTCGTGTCAATGTGAGGGGCTTTAATTCACGCAACATTGCTGTGATGATTAACGGCGTTCCTGTAAACGATATGGAAAATGGTTGGGTGTATTGGAGTAACTGGGCTGGTTTGGCCGATGTTACTCGTTCTATGCAAGTACAACGTGGTTTGGGTGCTTCTAAAATTGCTACACCAGCAGTAGGGGGGAGTATCAACATTCTTACCACTACTACTGATGCAAAAAAGAGCGGTAGTGTGTTTGCGACCTATGGTGATAATAATTCACAGAAATTAGGCTTTACACTTTCTACTGGTTTGAATGAAAAGGGCTGGGCAATTACTGCTTCGGGATCTAAAAGCACTGGTGATGGATTTGTAGACGCTACATCGTATGTGAGTTATGCATATTTTTTGAATATCTCAAAAAGAATAAACGATGAACACTCTCTTGCATTTACAGTATTTGGTGCGCCTCAAACCCACGGGCAACGTTCGTTTAAAATGACAATTGCCAATTATGATAAGTTTGGGCTGAAATACAACGATCGTTGGGGATATAAAAAGGGACAAGTTCTCAATTCTGCTATGAATTATTACCACAAGCCTCAAGCGATTCTGAACCATTTCTGGACAATTTCCGAGAAAACCAGTCTCAGTACGGCACTATATGCATCTATCGGAACGGGGGGGGTACTGGCACTTATGGTAGTTTCCCTTCGTATCGTCGTGAAGGACTTATCGACTTTGATAAAATTGTGGACGAAAATGTGCTCAATGGTGATCTTGGCTCTAAGGCAATTTTGCGTTCGTCTCGCAACGACCACGAATGGTATGGGGTTCTTTCCAACTTCTCAACTCAATTAACTGACGAATTAAACCTAACCGTAGGGGTCGATCTTCGTAAATATGTAGGAAAACACTTCCGTGAAGTTACTGATTTGTTGGGTGGTGAATATTTTATCGACTCATATACTGGGTCAAACGGCGATATCAACAATCCATACAAAACGGTGAAAGTGGGTGATAAAATTGGGTACGACAATGATGGTAAAATCAATTGGTACGGCGGATTCACCCAATTGGAATACAACCTCAATGATTTATCGACTTTTGTTTCGGGTGCTTATTCGTACACCACTATGCAGCGTATAGATTATTTTAAGTACAAGCCTGAAAATCAAGAGTCTGAAGTGATTTCATTCCCTTCCTATAGTGTGAAAGGTGGCGCCAATTATAACATCAACGCAAGTTTGAATGTATTTGCCAATGCAGGTTATTTCTCTCGTTACCCTGATTTT